>JBEKWZ010000869.1:0-2634 GCA_049512555.1 Candidatus Sulfotelmatobacter sp.
TCCAGAGGGTCGGTTAAGGGGTCCATCAGAACGCGGCCACCGGTGCGGCCGAGAATGCTGCTGACGTTGAATGCCATGCCGCCCGCGCTGATGACGGGAACGCCGGCCCCGTACCCGAATGCGACTGGGCTGTCGTGGTTGACGAAAACTGTGTTGAGCACGCTGCCGACGACGCGGGCATCGCCTTGCGGGGCGACGCTGACGCCGGGGGCGAGCCCGGTGTCGATGACGAATTGCGCGGTGTCTTCGCAGGTAATGAGAAGACCGCCCTGCTCGACAAATGTTTTCAGATGCGCGAGGCCATCGTAACCGAGGCCGGGGCGGATGTCGGCTGTGCTGTCGGTGTTGCCGAGATTGGGAGTGAGGTCGGATTTTTGCCACGGCATGGGATTGTTCCACAGGGGAATGCCGTTGAGAATTTCGAGTGCGGACGCACGGCCCACAGGAGCGAAGATGATGACGTCGTATTTCGCGCGCAGATCGGACTGGCCGGCTACGGTTTGTGTGTTGATGTAATCGTAGGGCACACCGGCGGCGTCGAAGGCGTAGCGCCACCAGCCTTCGGTCTGAGTTCCGAGCCAGGTGTGCATGAACGCGATGCGCGGAGCCGTGACCGCGTGGGCCGGTACGGACGGCGCTGCGGCAAGGCGCGAGGCGTCGAGAGACAGGTCGTGCAGAACTTTGGCAGTGTCGTCCCCGGCATTCGTGATGAGCAACGAACCGGTGGCGAAATGTTTGCCGTCGGCATCGAAGGGCTTTTCCGCAACCTGGATGGTTGCGCTTTTAAGTTTGTAGACCAGGGACAGAAGTGAAGTCTGGGCTGTGTCGGACACGGCTAGCACCGAGCCGTTGCCGGAGATCTTGCCGGCCAGCGTTGCGGGATCGTCGAGCGGAGTCATCTTCGACTTGAGAATTGCGGGGTCGAGAACGCGGACCACTTTCAGATTGAAGAGGTGAGTGAAGGACCATCCGGTGTCGTCGTAGGGATGCTTTTGCGGATCACCGGCGGCCCAGAACTGGCGGTCAAGCAACGCATCGGCGACGCGGGAGTAGGGCTGATCCATGCGGATGACGATGCTGCCCGCGGGGAAGGTTTCCTGCTTCGGCTTATCTCCGCGCTTCTCGGCGGGGACGGCGGAAGTGGCGGCGTCGGAGAGCTGTTCGACTTCGACGTGCTGACGCTTCATGACTTTGAGCAGCTCGACCTGGCGGTTCGCGTCGGCTGGATCGGTGGGGATCACGTAGGCGGCGGGGCCTTCGAGCGTGGGCTTCTCGACGGCGCGCTTGCTCTTGGCGTAGAAGTTCTCGAGAAAATGGTGCGTGTTGTGCGAAAAGTAAGAGAGCGTGGAGAGCAGAGCGCTTTGTTCGTAATTGTTGTTGTCGCGCTGCGACCAGTTCACCACCGGCAACGGCGGATTCTGCCGATACCAGGTGCGCGAATAGTCTTCGGGACGGAGGATGCGTTTCTCGGTATCGGCGCCGCCGTTGCCGAAAGTTTCATAGAGGCGGCTGATCCCGTTGTGCATGCCGGCCAGAAACATCAGGTAGCCGGGACTCCAGGTATCGAAGTCGCCGTGAGTGAAAACTCCGGGCATGCCGAAGCTCTGCATCTGGGCGACGTTGTTCCATCCGAGTTCGGCCCACTCGTCGGCGAGCGTGGGATCGACCCAGGCGTTGTATGGGCCATCGCCCACGGTGTTGTCGTAGAGAAACGGAACCGACTCATGCAGGTCGTGCAACACCTGCGCATGCCAGCCTAGATAGGTGTCGAGGACGTTGCGGGTGAGGTCGAGGGTCATGGCCATGGCGTCGCGGTTGTTGTCGTGGGCGACGTAGTGGCCCCAGTAGAGAAGATGCGTCCAGATCGCGCCGGGGTGGGCCTTGTGCCACTTGTAGATGTCGACCATGCGGTCGCGGCCGTCGACTTCGACGACCGGAGTGATGAGCACGATCATGTGGGAGCGGATGTACTTGATATAGGGAGCGTCGTCGACGGCAAGACGGTAAGCGAGTTCCATCAGCGCTGTGGGAGCTCCGGTCTCGGGGGAATGGATGGTGCCGGTGATGTAGTAGACGGGCCAGGATTGGTCGATGAGTTGGCGGGCCTTGGCGTCGGCGTCATTTGGGCCGATTTTGCGGGGGTCGGCGAGCTGGGCCAGGCGAGCGTCATTTTCTTTGGCGGCGGCGAGAAGATTCTGGTCGGCGATGGCGGCGACGATCATCTCTCGTCCTTCTTCGGTGTGGCCGATGGTGAAAACCTTCACGCGGGGACTGCTCGCCTCAAGCAGGCGGAAATATTTGTACGCATCTTCCGCATAGGGCAGCATGTCGGGCGCGCCGGAGACGTCGCCGAGAACCTTGGCGGGAGTGGGCACGGTTTTCGAGGCTGGAAGATAATCGACCAACGGAGAAATGAAGGACGGGTCGGTGGTGTATTTGTGAATCTGGTCGGTATAGTGCTGATCGATGGGTTGGCCGGGATCGCGGGCGAAGTTCGAGTTCAATTCCTGCGCGAACAAGGGCGCGGCGGCAAGGGACAAAGTAGAAAAAGCGACGAGCAGGACTAGTTTGGTCGAGACTCGTTTGAGCAGGGCTAGTTGGGAAGGAGTCATTTTGCCTCGTGTTTGGATTCAC
>JBEKWZ010000870.1:0-2633 GCA_049512555.1 Candidatus Sulfotelmatobacter sp.
GTACTCACTTGCGACGCGGCCAGAGAGGTGAAGGCGATCAGAAGGAGGAGACTTACTACCAGGGGACGGGTCATTTTGACCTCCACGCGGGCTGAGAAACTTTAGCGATTCTACACCTCAGAGATTACAGCTCGGCCTCGATCGACGATACCCGGGTGACAGTTTAGACGCCCGCTCCCCGCAATTTGTTCCCGCGGATTTCCGTTGGCGAACTGGGAGGGTGGCTCCGGATTGGATTAGCTGCTTATAGTGTGGCGTGAGTCCGCTTGGCTTCGCCGTCGCGGGACGGACGAGGCGTCCGTCGCCACACGAGCTTCGTTGATCTTCGTACTGCAACGAATGTTCAAGATATCGTAAGCTATAGATTGAGATCAGGGAGGGACCGGTTGCGCTGCGCTCGTTGCGGCAATGAGAATTCGGATGCGAACCGCTTCTGCGGCATGTGCGGCGCGAAGCTGCTTGCGGAAGCTGTTCCAGTAGCTTCCGCACCGGCTGAAAGCGCGGCGAACCGCCCGACCACTCTGCGCGCACCTGCAGCTTCGGCAGCCGCGCCGCTGTCGAGCAGCGTAACCCCGCCAAGCGCCGCGACGCAAAGCGCGGCCCCTCAAACTCTGGCTCCTCGGACTTCAATTCCGCAGTCCGGAGCTGAACCCGTGATCAGCGGGCCGTCGTTTCTGGGACTCAACCAGCCCGAGCGCGCTCCTGTATCAAATAGCACCCGGCGCCGCGGCAGTTTGAGCATTGATCCGAATTCGGCTCCCAGTTCGAGCAACCTCGATTACCTGCTGCAAGATGACGAAGACCAAGAGGAAGAGCGGCGCGGCGGCGGGGGGAAATTCATTCTGATTCTGCTAGCCCTGGCGCTGGCCGTGGGGCTCGGATATTTGCGGTGGAGGAATCAAGGCTTCGGAGGGCTGGGCGCGGGCACGAGCAAGCCGCCGGCGTCCGCGCAGACCCCTGACGCGACACCGTCAGGTTCGTCGACTCCTTCGAGTACCACCAGCACTCCAGCAGATTCGCCTGCCTCGTCAACTTCTGCGACGGCAACGCTGCCGACAGCTGCGACTTCCGCGCCCGCGCCGGCGCCGGCGTCCACGCAGCCAGCGACCAGCCCGTCTTCGTCGGCTGGAGCTCCGGCTGCCGCTAGCCCAACGCCCAATCCCGCGAATAACACAGCGACACCCGCCGACGCGACAACCGCTCCCGCGACGAGCGGTGCGCCGAGTTCCCCGGCAGAGGGTACGACTGCGGCGCCTTCACCCAAAACAACCGCGCCGGCATCCGACACCCCTCCGCCGACCAGCGCCAAACCCAGCAAGACGGACGACGCGCCCTCAGCCAAGCCGACCGCAGGCCTCAAGCCAGTGGTGAAAGTTGATCCGGTGAGCGAGGCGCAGAAATATATTTACGGACGAGGCGTGCCGCAGAATTGCGATCGCGGCATGCGGCTCTTGAAACCCGCGGCGGACCAGGCCAATCCCAAAGCCATGATCGAGATGGGAGCGCTATACTCAGCGGGGTTGTGCACTCCGCACGATCTGCCTACGGCGTATCGCTGGTTCGCGCTGGCGCTGCGCAAGGATCCTGACAATCCGGCGGTGGCGAGCGATCTCCAGAAGCTTTGGGGCGAGATGACCCAAGCCGAGCGGCAACTGGCCATCAAGCTGAGCCAGTAGAAGTTGCACGGGCAGAGCAAGCCTTTGGGCCATTGCCGGGCCAATCCGGCAAGGGGCTGGGGTACGTATTTCTTCAAGGAAGAGAATTAGAGCTTTTGCCGAATCCTGAACGACAAGGGATATCGCCCGATCTGGCCACGGTGACGGCCATGAAGTCGGGCGACCAGAGCGCCCTGGCGGAGCTCTATGATCGCTATTCTTCCGTGGTGTATGCGGTGGCGTTGCGCGTGTTGGGCGACACGGGAGCCGCGGAGGACGTGCTGCAGGAAGTATTTTTGCAGCTGTGGCGCAACCCCGGTGCGTTCGATTCGGCGCGCGGAAGTCTAGGAGCATGGCTGGCGGTGATCACGCGCAATCGTGCTATTGATGCGCTGCGGCGGCGGAAGCCCGAGACTGATATTGAAGACGTCATCGTTTCGGTGGCTCCCGATCTCGCGGGCAACGCTGACCGCTCGCGGGCGGCGGAAAAAGTTCGCGGGGTGCTGGGCACGATGCCGGCGCTGCAGCGCACCGCGCTGGAGATGGCTTATTTCGAAGGCATGAGCCATTCCGAAATCGCGACGAAGACGGGCGAGCCGCTGGGAACGATCAAGACGAGAATTCGCAGCGGGCTGATCGCCTTGCGAAAGGCGTTTCAGACCTAGTTCAAGAGTCAATGTTCGAGACTCAATGAGCGTACACGAACAATTCGCCGAGGATCTTGCCCTCTACGCGCTGAACGCGCTGGAGGGCGAGGATCGCGCGAGCCTCGAAAAACATCTGGCCACTTGTTCTGAGTGCCGGTTGGAGCTTGAACAACTGCGCGGCGACGGCGCGCTGCTGGCGCTTTCGACAGTGGGGCCGAAACCTCCGGTGCGGGCTCGGCAAAGATTACTGGATGCTGTGGCCAAGGAAGTGGCTCCCGCTTCTCGCGCACAGAACGCACGAGAAATGGGGCACCCGTCTATCGCGCCGCGA
>JBEKWZ010000871.1:0-2632 GCA_049512555.1 Candidatus Sulfotelmatobacter sp.
ACCCTCGAGCAAGGATTCGATCCCGACCTCTACATCCGCCGCAAAGGCAAAGAAGCCTATGGCGTCGCGCTGAAGACGTCTCAAAAATATTTCGACTACCTCATCGAGCGCGCCCGCACGCAATTTCCCGGGCGCAATGCCGAAGGCAAGGTCAAGGCCGTGAACTACCTGTTGCCGCATATCCAGCGCGTGCCGAGCCGCATCGTGCGCGACGAACTGGCGCACGAGATCTCGCAAAAGCTAGGAATCGATTCCGCAGTTCTGCGCCAGGAGTTGCGCCACGCCGCCGGGACGCGCGCCTCCTCTGCCGTCAAAGCCCCCGCCGAAGCGCAAGTCACCGACGCGGAAAAAGTTCTGATCCGCGCCCTGGCCTCGGCGCGGCAAATCCATCCCGGCGACGACCATCTCTCCGCCCGAGATGGAGCAGAGGAAGAGTTCGAACCCGCGCGCCAAGCCCGCTTTGTCCTGCAGAACGAAAGCCTGCACCGCGGCTTGGCCACCGAATCGCTAGCCGAGTCTCTTCTCAATGGGTCTGGGTCAAATGAGTCTGCGCTAAACGGCGGCCGCGAATTTGTCGATGTACTTGAGGTGCCGGCGACAGAATCGGATCGCCGCATGCTGGCCTTAATTCTGCTCAAGGAGGACGAAGAGCTCACGGCCGAAGTCTTGGAGGCTGCCGTTCGGGCCTTGCGCCGCATTCACTTACGCCGCCGCCAGGAGCAAGTCCAGCAGGAACTGAAGAAGCCCGGCCTCGCCACAAACAGAGATCACTTGCGCGAGCTGCTGACCGAACTGGAACGCATCAGCCGTGCTCTGCGCGATCCCGGCTTAGTCGAGAGCGGTTTAGCCGAGAATGCGGGAAAGAAGAAAAGCGCTTGAAACAAAAAGCCCTCCGCCGCCATCTAAGTAATTAAGGGAATTGAAGATACCGGGGCGGCGCTGGAAATAAGGCGGGCAACCGATGGACGGCACAGCACTCGTTTGCTAAAATCTATAGGTTTGTGCGGTATGCACGGCCCCGCAAGACCCACATTCCCACCCTTAAAGGAACATTATCACAAGCTCCTGTGGAGCGGAATTAACGCACGGAATTAAAGCAGTTCGAGGACACACCTTTTGGCTCTTGACGACAAGTTCGACGACATTAAAAAGCTGATCGACACAGGCAAAGAGAAGGGATATCTCACCTACGACCAGGTCAACGACCTGATCCCGCACGACGTGCACAGTCCCGAAGACCTGGACGATCTGCTGACCACCATCGGTACGCAGGGAATCGACGTGCTCGAAGGCCCCAAGCTGCCTTCGGCCACGCTCGACAAGAAATTCGAAGACAACGAAGAAGGCGAGGACGTCGAACTCGACCTGACGCCCGGCGCTCTCGAAAAAACCAACGATCCCGTCCGCATGTACCTGCGCGAAATGGGAACCGTGCCGCTGCTCACCCGCGAAGGCGAAGTCGAAATCGCGAAACGCATCGAGCGCGGCCAGATCCGCGTGCTTAAAGCCCTGTCGCGCTCGCCCATCGTGATTCGCGAATTGCTGGCCATGGGCGAGGACCTCAAAAAAGGCGTGCGCTCGATCAAGGAAGTGGTCACCTTCGACGAAGAAGAGATCACCGACGAGATCCTGCAAAACCGCCTGAACGAGTTCACCGGCAAAATCGACGACATGGCCAAGCTGTACAAAAAGGCCGCGCTGCTCGAAGAAAAATATCTCGAAGTTTCGAAGACCAAGAAACCCAAAGACCATCGCCGCGCCCGCCGCAAGCTGGCTCGCGGCATCGTCGCCACCTCGAAAGCGGTACGCAAGCTGGGATTCACCAACGCCGAGCGCAAGCGGCTGATCGAACGTCTGAACAAGACGGTCGACGGCATGCGTTCACTCGACCGCCAGACGCAAAATCTCGAGCGCAAGGCCGATGCCACTCGCAGCGAAGAACAGAAAAAAGAGTATCGCCGCCAGGCTCGGGCCATCCGCGGAGAGGTTGAAAAACTCGAGCTCGAAACCGGCGTCTCGTTTGCCGAACTCAAGCGCACCCAGCGCGAGATCATCTCCGGCGACATGGACGCGGAGCAGGCCAAGCGCGAGCTCATCGAGGCCAACCTCCGTCTCGTGGTTTCGATCGCGAAAAAATACACCAACCGCGGCCTGCAGTTCCTCGACCTCATCCAGGAAGGCAACATCGGCCTGATGAAGGCCGTCGACAAATTCGAATACCGCCGCGGCTACAAATTTTCCACCTACGCCACCTGGTGGATTCGCCAGGCCATCACCCGCGCCATCGCCGACCAGGCCCGCACCATCCGCATCCCGGTGCACATGATCGAAACCATCAACAAGCTGATCCGCACCTCGCGGCAACTGGTGCAGGAACTGGGACGCGAGCCCACCAGCGAAGAAATCGCCAAGCGCATGGACATCCCGGTGGCGAAGGTGCGCAAGGTACTGAAGATCGCGCAGGAACCGATCTCCCTTGAAACCCCGATTGGCGAAGAGGAAGATTCGCATCTCGGCGACTTCATCGAAGACCGCGCCGTAGTCTCTCCGGCCGAAGCCGTGATCAACGTCAACCTCAAGGACCAGACCGGCCAGGTCCTGCGCACGCTGACCCCGCGCGAAGAAAAAGTTA
>JBEKWZ010000872.1:0-2630 GCA_049512555.1 Candidatus Sulfotelmatobacter sp.
CGTGAAAGACAATGTTTTTCAGGTGGTGAAGCGACTGCTGCGTGAGCATCGGCCGGCCAGCGTTCCCGGGCTGCCTCCGTTCACGGCGGGAGCGGTTGGATACTTTGCTTATGACGTGGTGCGCCAGCTGGAAAGAATTGGCGATCGCGCCAAAGATGACCTGAAGCTGCCCGATGCCGAATTGATGTTCTTTGATCGGCTGCTGGCGTTCGACCACTTGCGGCACCAGATTCACATTATGGCCGCGGCCGACGTGAAACGGGAGAGCCCGCGCCGCGCCTATGACCGAGCGCTGCGCGACATTGCCGGGCTGGAGCGGAAACTTGCGGCCGGGCTGAGCGCTGCGCTCTGGCGCAAGTCGACGAAGGCCAAGGCGGGCAAGTTGAAAGTGCATGCGGGCACGCAGCGCTCCGATTTTTTGCGCGGCGTGAAGCGTTGCAAGGAATACATTGCCGCGGGCGACATTTTTCAGGTCGTGCTCTCGCAGAGGCTTGACTTTACTCCCGAAGTCGCGCCGTTTGATTTGTATCGATCGCTGCGGCAGGTGAATCCGTCACCGTATCTTTATTTCTTGCGGTCGGGTGATACGCACATTCTCGGGTCGTCTCCGGAGATGCTGGTGCGGGTTACGGGACGCAAGTTGGAGTACCGGCCGATTGCGGGCACGCATCCGCGCGGACGCGACGAAGCGGAAGACCAGCGACTGGAGCAGGCGATGCGCACTGACGAGAAGGAACGCGCTGAGCACGTCATGTTGGTTGACCTGGGGCGCAATGATTTGGGGCGCGTGAGCGAGTACGGGTCGGTCAAAGTGAAAGACCTGATGTATGTGGAAAGATATTCGCATGTGATGCATCTGGTGTCGGCGCTGGAGGGCACGTTGCGCAAAGATCTGGACGCACTGGACGCCTTCGCCGCATGTTTTCCTGCAGGCACGTTGAGCGGTGCGCCCAAAGTGCGGGCCATGCAGATCATCGAGGAACTGGAGCCGACGCGGCGCGGAATTTATGGCGGGTCGGTTCTGTATGCCGACTTTGCCGGGAACCTGGATTCGTGCATCGGCATTCGCACGCTGTTGATGCAGGGCAAGAAAGCGTATCTGCAGGCGGGCGCGGGGATTGTTGCGGATTCTGATCCGGCCAGCGAGTTTCAGGAGTCGATGAATAAGGCGCAGGCGGTGCTGAGAGCGGTGGAGATGGCGCGGAATGCGTAGACGCAGACACAACGCTTATGAGTTCTTTCGCGGAGGGCTCTTCGTTGTGCTCCGAGTATTTTTGATCTTCTTTCTCACTCCGATAACTTGGGCTCAAGGTACTGACGCTCGTTCCATTCCGGAGTGCGGGAAGGCGAAGGTACATCTGGCGAATCCGCAATACCTCACCACTGCGGGAGGCATAGTCGCGGTTGAATTGCCTGATGGGTGGATTCTCGACGCGAACAGGAAAGGGGTCTTCTATTTCCTGAAACGAGGCGAGAATTACCAAAGCGCCAGAACCCTGATGTACGTGAATGTCGAGAAACTGGAGGGTCCTCTCGAAGGCGCGGTTCATAGGGACAGGCAGTCCTTTCAAAAGAATTGTGATGCGACAGAGGTGAAGGACCTGGCAAAACCGGCACTGCTGGAACAGGGCTGTGACAGCAGGACACAGTTGTTCTCCTGCCAGCGAAAACAGAATCCTTACGTCGATCTGGTTACGAAGATCTCAATCGACGGTTTGTTGCTGAATGTGGTCCTGTCCGCCGACAGCGCAGATGAGATATCCGACTACAGGCGGGACTTCGACTTCATGTTGGGACACCTGACGGTTGTGAAATAGTGCCGCCGCAGCAGGGCATAGGGGCTATTCCAGCCTGCTGGAATCGCCCGTCCAGAGCCGCCTAGGACTGCCCTGGTCGCCCATCCAAGTTAGCTCCGAAGCATCGCCAGAGTGAGCTCCCCGCAAAAATACCCTGTTCAGGGGATTCCGCGGATTGCCTGTTTTGACAAAGTACGGTACGGAGAGGGCTCTCACAATGGACTGCAAGATGGCGGTTGGGAACGTTGAGGTGGCCGGTAGTAGCGTTGGGGGCCCGGCACCGGGCACACGGAGCTTTGTGGGAACGGAGTTAGTCCGTCTCGCAGCGCTGGTGAGACGGTGGCTGGGGCAGGTTCAGTTCGAAGAGTTCGGGATAACATGCGCACCCTGCAACGATGAGATAGCTGTGAGTTTCGGGAATCGCCCCTTGAGCGCGGAGGCTCTGGCCAAACGAACCGCGGCGGATTATGAGGGTCCGCCACGAAGATGCTCAGCTTGCAGCGCGCGCCTGGGATCGATGCACGAAGATTCGTACTCGAGCGTGTAGGTTTCGCTGTGAATGGTCCGCCGGATCCGAGCCCGCATCTTTACTGGCTCCGGGCGGCACGGCTGAAGCCGTGCCCTTCCCAAATGCTATATGGGCGGCACAGCTGAAGAGGTGGCCATCGCAAATCCCACATGGGCGGCACGGGTGAACGGGTGCCCTCCTAGTCCGATTTATGAGACAGCCTTAGGCACTGGTCACTGCTTCAGGAAATTCTCCACTAGCTTTTTCCCCGCGTCAGTGAGCACGCTTTCGGGATGGAATTGCACGCCTTCCACGGGATAATTCCG
>JBEKWZ010000873.1:0-2628 GCA_049512555.1 Candidatus Sulfotelmatobacter sp.
ACAGCCGCATCTGGTGATCGCCGGAGACACGACGGCGCCGTGCGCCCATGCTGCGGGCGTGAAGCACACCTACCTGTGCATTCCGATCCTGGCGCAAGGGGAAGCTCTCGGCATCCTGCACTTGCAGGCCACCGATGAAATTCCCGCCCTCACGGATGCGGAACTGTCGTTGAAAACGACGTTTGCCGGGCAAGTGGGACTGTCGGTGGCAAACATCCGGCTGCGCGAAGCGTTGCGTTCCCAATCGATCAAAGATCCGTTGACCGGCTTGTACAATCGACGCTACCTGACGGAGATGCTGGACCGCGAAATCCGGCGCGCGGTGCGAGCGGAGCAGTCGCTGGGCATCCTTATGCTCGATCTCGATCATTTCAAGAAATTCAACGACACTTACGGGCACGATGCGGGGGATACGGTGCTGCGGCAGACCGCGTCCTTCCTCATCAACAGTATTCGGGTGGAAGACACCGTATGCCGCTTCGGAGGGGAAGAGTTCGTGGTCATTCTTCCCACCGCCGACTTGAACGCGGCGTACGGCCGCGCCGAGCGCATCCGGTCGAAGCTGCGCGAGTTGACCGTGCTGCACCAGGGGCAGTCGATCGGGATGATTACGGTATCGGTTGGCGTGGCCGCACTTCCGGAACATGGTACGGCTCCCAACGTCCTACTGGATGCCGCGGATGCCGCGCTCTACCGGGCGAAGCGGGAAGGCAGGGATCGAGTGGTGAAGGCCGACCCGCCTGCACCCGCCGAAGCGCAACTCACCGCAGCCGGGATCTAGAGTCCTAAGGCATCAGCGGAATGCCGCGGCCTTCTCGACCGCCCACTGATCTAATGCGATAGGCTTCCGCCCGAGAATGCGTTCGACGTTGTTCGTGACAGTGGCGAGACGTCCTTCGCGAATCGCGCGCCAATATCGGGTTCTGATGCTCCGGTGGTTGCGTAGCGCGATCTGCATGCAAAATAAAACGGCCAACCGGGACGCTGGGCGTTTATCTATTACTTTCTTGTGAGCCTAAGGTCGGCCGTTCAGCTGCGTTGGCCGGGTCCCTTGCTCTCATCGCTGGCGATTACGCCGTCTTTAATGTGGATGACGCGGTGGGCATACTCGGCGATATCGCCTTCGTGCGTGACCAGAATGATCGTATTGCCTTCCGCGTGCAGCCGGTCGAATACCGCCATGATTTCGACGCCGGTCTGCGAGTCCAGATTGCCCGTAGGTTCGTCGGCCAGGATGATCGACGGCTTATTGACCAGGGCGCGCGCAATAGCTACGCGCTGGCGTTGACCGCCGGAGAGTTCGTTGGGCTTGTGGCTCATGCGGGTTTCCATGCCCACGGCCGCCAGTGAAGCTTTGGCCCGCTCCATGCGCTCATCAGTTGGAATGCCGGCGTAAATCAAGGGCAACTCCACGTTGTGGAGAGCGGTGGCCCGGGCCAGCAGGTTGAAGGTCTGGAACACAAATCCGATTTCCTTGTTGCGGATGCGCGCCAGCTCGTCGTCGTCGAGTTCGCTGACCAGTTGGCTGTTGAGCCAGTACTTGCCCTGCGAAGGCGTGTCGAGGCAGCCAATCAGGTTCATCAGCGTCGACTTGCCCGAGCCCGACGGGCCCATGATGGCAACGTATTCATTGCGCTGGATGCGCAAATTGACGCCGCGCAGCGCGTGCACCTGCTGCTCCGACCCCATGTCGTAGGTCTTCCAGAGATCTTCGGCTGCAATCATGCAGGACTCGGGCGGCGCTAGGTTCGCGGTGTTGGGCATGCTGATGACTTCGGCCGTTGCCATTTTTTTCTCCTGGTCTTCGCTCCGTTTGTCTTCGCTCACTCTGTCCGGTGCCACTGACCTCTCCGATCGTAATGGGGTTCAGTTCGGTACTACTTGCAGGCTCCGTTTTCTGAGACGCCGTACTCAAAGAATAAAGAATACTGGTTACCGAGACCTTTTCCGGCTTTCCCTTTGGACGTGCCAAGCCGGCTAAGGTTATGACTGTTCTTCTTCGTCCGCCTTCTTGGGGACAGAGTTGTCGATCTTGACGCTGCTTCCGGGACGCAGAGTGCGCAAGACCTTGTAACTCCCTGTAATGACTTCGTCCCCTTCTTTCAGGCCGTCCAAAACCTCGATGTCGGTGGTGCCGGTGACTCCCGTAGTGACCGGGGCGAAGATGGCTTTCTTGTTGCGGATGACGAAGACCCCCTGCACGCCATCCTCTTTCTTGCCCTTGGATGCGACTTCTTTGGCTGCAGGTGCCGCGGCGTGAACTGAACCCGGCGCATTATTTTGCTGCTCGATCTGGTCCCGGGTGCGCATGGTCAGCGCCTGGATGGGGATGGCCAGTGCGTTGCTGCGGGTTGCGGTGGTAATTTTCGCGGTGGTCGAGAGCCCCGGACGCAGGTCCTGCGGCGGGTCGGTCAGCGTGACCACTACTTTGAAATCCTTGGCTTCTTCACTAGCCGACGCCGATTGCGAGGTCGACACGCCGCTGGAGCGCACGATCGCGTTATCCCCGATCTCAGAAACCTTGCCGTGGAAAATCTTTTTCGGAATGGCGTCGATGGTGATTTCTGTGGGTTCATCCAGGTGCACGTTGACAATGTCGGTCTCGTCCACTTTTACTTCGGCGGTAAT
>JBEKWZ010000874.1:0-2627 GCA_049512555.1 Candidatus Sulfotelmatobacter sp.
GTCGAGCGACAACCGAAGCTTGGCGGGGAGAATCTCCTGGATGTACTGCTGTTCAATTCTTTCGGCGGTAAGAATCTGGTCTTCGCGCCGATAGGCGAGACTTGCGGGATCAGTAATTCCCGGGCGGTCCTGCAGGATGACGGCATACTGGGGGCGGAACATTCGCACGTACCGTTCGACCTCAGGCCGGGCCCCCACCAACTGCATGTCGCCAGCCAGCACGTTGAAAAGTTGCGGGAGTTCATCCAGTTTGTAACGCCGCAACCGGCTTCCGACGGGCGTGAGGCGCGAATCCGACGGAGCAGTTAGCAAACCACCGCGATCGGCGCCTGGAACCATGCTGCGAAATTTCCAGATTCGAAACGGACGGAAACCCCTGCCGATTCGATTCTGAGAAAACAATACGGGGCCATTGTCATCAAGTTTGATAGCCACTGCGATCAAAAGTAAAAGCGGCGAAAGACCGACTAGCCCGACGAGTGCGCAAAGAAAATCAAACACTCGGTGTAGTGAACCTGCGCCCGCAAGCATAGGTCGGGGGTGCACGATCGATTCTGGTCTTTCAGGCACTGAGGACATCGACGGGTCTCGCGGAACTGTGGGCTTCAACGATGCTGGTCACCGCATCGATCACGTCTTCAACATCCTGATCCGACATGCGCGGCGATAACGGTAAAGAAATCAGACGATCGTACTCGCGCGCCGCGATGGGGAAATCTTCGGGCTTGTAGTGATATCGTTCGCGATAGTAGCGCAGCAGGTGAACCGGGATGAAGTGTACCGAGCAGCCAATATTGCGACTCTGCATTTCGATCATGAATTGGTCGCGAGTCATGCGCAGTCGATCCAGATTGAGCCGCAACGCATATATATGCCAGGCGTGTTGAGTGCTACTGCGCTCGGTGGGCACTTCTAACTCTTCGTGGGTTCGAAAGGCGGCCTGGTATCGATGGACAATCTCTCTACGTCGGGCATGGAACTTCGGTAGTTTCCTTAACTGAATTAGCCCAAGCGCAGCCTGAATGTCGGTCATGTTGTATTTGTAGCCGGGGCAGTCCACATCGTAGAACCATGCTCCATTGGCTCCATAGCGTTTCCATGCATCGCGGTTCATGCCGTGCAAACTCCAGCGTCGAGCTTGCTCCAGCAATCCCTTGTGTCCGGTGAGCATTCCTCCCTCCGCGGTAGTCAGGTTCTTGGTGGCATAGAACGAGAAGCAGGTCAGCACTGGGACACTTTCCGTAGCTGAGAGCGATCCGATCGGACGGCCTTTATAAGTAGCGGGCAGCGAGTGAGCTGCATCCTCGATTACGGCCAGATGATACTCTCCCGCAATTTTCAAAATGGCGTCGCGATCGCAAGGATGGCCGTACAGATGTACCGGCATAATGGCCTTGACTCGCAAGCCGAGGTCTTTCTCAGTTCTCTCGATTTGACGGCGAATGCCGTCCGGATCAAGGTTCAGAGTATCGGGCTCGACATCGGCCAAGATCGGCGTGGCCCCCACATGCTCAATGACGTGAATCCCCGAGCAGAACGTCAGCGGAGTCGTAATGACGGCATCTCCAGTACCGATTCCGAGGGCTAAGAGCGACAAATGCAATGCGGCCGTGCATGAACTCACGGCGAGCGCGTCCGGAGCGTGCACAAATTGCGCGAAGTCCTCTTCGAAGCGCTTCACCTTCGGGCCGGTCGTAATCCAGTCGGAGCGCAGAGTGTCGATCACTTCGTTGATCTCTTCCTCTCCGATCAATGGAGGAGAAAACGGCAGCAGCTTATCGCGTCGGATGGGGCGACCTCCTCACTGTTATTGAGTTTTCGAACAAGGCAATAGTCAATGCTTTTTCAGAAGACACAGATAATGTGTGCACAGGGGACGAACTTTAGAAGCGAGATAGTAGATGGTGGGTCCAAAACGCCCAATCGCCCTGCCCAAGGGTGGCGCCAGGGTAATTCTGCGGCGCTTCATTGAGAATCCGGGAAAAAGCCGACGAACCTCCTCCAGTCCGATGCCATGAACATCCGGATTGGCGGGATTGTTAAAGGCAAAGTCGTACCACAGCAGCCGTCCGCCCGGCACAAGGACGCGATTGATATCGCCGGCAATGTGATGCTTCACTTCAGCATCCAACACCGAGGTGAACAACATGAATTGAGATACGAGATCGAAGCTGCCATCGTGAAATGGAAGATGCGACGCACTGCCGCAAATAATCTGCAGACCTGGAGACGTGGAACGGGCCTGCTCCACGAAAGGTGGGAACAAGTCGATTCCCCATAACTGTGAAGCATCGGCCTCGTACTCAAGGTATTGTCGGAGCGTGGCGCCCCGGCCGCAACCGACATCAAGAATTCGCAGGCCCGCCAGGGAGCGCAGTCCATCCGCGCGCAGCATTGCCGCCATCGTGACTTCCCGCTCGTGCAGCGCGAACAGGTGGCCGGGGTTGGTTCGCGAATAGCGATCCGCGGGGACAGCATGACGGCGATGCTCGTAAGCATCGCGCAGGCGGTCGAGCTCGCGGCGCTCCTTTTCTCGAACTTCGGACTCGTCAATCGTGGTGGGCATATACGCGGAGCCTGATGAAGGCGACAGGCTTGTCACTTGACGCTGGGCAATGTTTCGCGCG
>JBEKWZ010000875.1:0-2626 GCA_049512555.1 Candidatus Sulfotelmatobacter sp.
CAGAGATTCCCGCGGGGTGTCGGTCAGGCTCCACGGAACATCGCGACTGGCGCGGGCAATCTGTTCGCCAGAGACCATGCGCAACCGCCCGTTGGACGCCAGTTCCGCTCGCAGCATCTCGGCCAGCGCGGTCGAAAGCCACGCTTTGTCAGGCCGTTCCGTCAGATTCTTAAATCCGAGCACCGCCACCGACGGCCTGGTCTTCACCGCCGGAGCCGCCGCGGGTCCAGCGCCAGTTCCGCGAAAAATCTGCTCGCGGTGGCGGAACACAAAAGCACCCAACAGAAGGAGCGTCGCGGCAATGCCTCCGAATAAAGAAACTTTCCAGTTCTGTTTTCCGAGCACGCGATGCACGGTGGAAATCGCAGGTTGCGATCCCAGGCGAACCGCGCGCAGGTCGGCCGCCAGTTCGCGCGGACTCTGGTAACGATCGTCCGGCTTTTTCTGCAGCGCTTTGGCGACGACCAGGGCCAGCGGCGGAGGAACGGAGCGCCCGAGTTTATCGAGCGGCGTCGCCTCCTGCTGCAGAATCTGCACTGCCGTCACCGTGGAGGTCGCTCCCATGAACGGATGCCGTCCTCCCAGCATTTCATAAAGCACCACCCCCAGCGAAAAGATGTCGGCCCGGAAGTCGGGCTGACTTCCCATCAGGACTTCGGGAGCCATGTAGCTGGGAGTTCCGCCCACGGGAGCGGGAGCTGAGATCGTCTGCGTGGCCGCCGAGTTGTTCGCTCCGCCACCGGCAAGCCGCCGCGCCACACCGAAGTCGAGCAATTTCACCTGCCCTGACTCCGTGATCATCACATTTTCAGGTTTGACGTCGCTGTGTAGAATTCCCCGCTCGTGCGCGGCGGTCAACGCATCCGCACACTGGATTGCAATGTCGAAAAATTGATTCAGGTGGATGGGCTGGTGCAGCCGCACCCGCAACGTCTGACCTTCCACGTACTCCATCACCAGGAAAATCTCGTCGTCCTGTTCCAGCACGTCGTAAACGCTGGCGATGTTGGGATGATTCAGCGCCGACAGACGCTGCCCCTCGCGCAACAGACGAGCCGCCTCAGCCCGGTCGCCGCTTCCTCGAACTGAAACCCGCTTGACCGCGACCGTGCGCTGGAGTTTCGGATCCTCGGCGCGCCACACCTCGCCCATCCCGCCCGCGCCCAGCCGGGCCACGACGCGGAGACGGCCGACGACCGTACCCGTCAAATCCTGGTGCTGCCTCGCGGGTGAGACGTCAGACGTGAGGCCGAGCAATGCGGGAGCGCCAGCCGCGAGAAACTGGCTGCCCGCCGCCTCATGAGAAGAGATCAGCGATTCTACTTCGGCGCGCAGTCCACTATTTTGCCCGCACGCTGAATCCAGATAAGCCCGTCGCTGCTCTGGCTCGAGCCGTAGCGCTTCTTCCAGAACCTGCTTCGTCTTCTCCCATTCTTCTGCGCTCCTACGTTCTGTGCTCATCCCTGGCTCTTTCCAGACATCTCCCGATAAAGCCAGGCGCGGGCCGCCGTCCAGTCGCGCTGCACTGTAGCTGAACCAACATTCAGCGCCTCAGAGATTTCTTCCAGCGACAGCCCGGCAAAGAAGCGCAGCTCCACCACTCGGCTCTGCCGCTCATCGATTCTGGTCAGTGCCTGCAAAGCTTCATCCAATGCGATCACGTCTACGTCGGTTTGCCGAGACATCACCATTGCGTCCTGCAATGATACCTTGCAAACACTGCCCCCGCGTTTGGCCGCCCGGTGCTGGCGAGCGTAGTCGACGAGAATCTGGCGCATCAACTGCGCCGCAATCGCGAAAAAATGAGTCCGGCTCTCCCATCGCGGAGGATTCGCGCCCACCAGACGAAGGTACGCTTCATGCACCAGAGCGGAACTCTGCAGGGTGTGACCGACTCGCTCGTTTCGGAGTTGAAAGTGCGCCAGACGGCGCAGTTCCTTGTAGACGAGCGGCAGCAGCTCATCGAGGGCCTTGCTGTCACCGCCCCGCCATCCTTGCAAAAGTTCGGTTACCTGGTTGGGAAGTTCGTGCCCCACAACGATTTCCCTCGCCGCACGCGGTCTTGGCCGCTTAGGGTATCCATTCCAGTCTGCGCTGTCAATCGAGGGCGCACGAAAATCGGGAGATTAGGTACGGCTCGTCTCTAGAGATTTTTCCCGGGCCTATACGGAACAGCATAGCTCTTCTGCCGGCACGTCAGGAAAAGAGACAAGACAATTTCAAACTTCGTTAATAGGCTGGTCTTGGGAAGATCTTGCTGCGGGGGATCCTGCTCTACTGACACGATCGAGAGCCTGGCCGCGCGCCTGCGCGTCGCGTCGGTTTTGTTTCTCACCGTGCTGGGCGTGGGCGGCGGCCAGTGCTCACTGTCTGGTACAGGACAACTACAAACTCGCGCTGCAGGAACTAGGCGGCACTCGCCACCATCTGAATCATTTGCTTCATCCTGTCGAGGGCCCAGTGGTGTGTCTGACCTCCGGCAATCGAAATGCCTTCGTACAGCGTGTGTACCATGCCTACGGTCTTTACCCAGTTCATGAAACCGATGACATCCAGACCCTTGACCTGTTTGGCACTCCAGAACCCACTCTGTACACCAGCGAGTGTAATTTCTCCCTCGGGAACG
>JBEKWZ010000876.1:0-2623 GCA_049512555.1 Candidatus Sulfotelmatobacter sp.
GTGGAGCGCCTCAATGTCGGAATGCGGCATGACGATGACTTCCAAAGCGGCGATCGAGGCGGCGTCGGCGGATGCCTGGCCGCGCACCCGGACTCTGTCGCCCACCTGCAGGTCCTGTAACTGGATGGGCGTCGCGTTCTTCAGATCCTTCTCGCCGGGCGCAATGCGCAGGAGGCGAGCGTTGGGCTGCACGGTCACTGCGATCTCTGGACCGGAATCCGCCGTCAGGGTGAGGGTGCTGCCATTGATCGCTTTGATGGCCCCGACGCGCTTGGCGATCGCAGATTGGCCCGAGTTCTGGGCCTGACTCATCGCGGAAGCGAGCGACGCCGGCAACGAAACCAAAGCTGCAAGACCGATCAGGCAAGACAGCAACTTCACCGTCGTCAAGTTCTTTTTATTCTTCATACACTCACTCTCTAATTTACATGGCTGCGGGCCGGGAAATGGCAGGTTTACAAAGTTTTACTGAGAAACAACAGTTGTTACAAGGGTGTGAACTGCCTCGATCAAAGCAAGCCTGCACCCGGCACCCAGAGAGCTAATAGACGGAAAGAGTCCATCCGGATACGATTTTTGCTGGGTAATTTTGCGCAAATTGGTTTCCAGGATGCGACTTCCTATCTTACGTGGCTTTTTGTGCTGGATGATGTTCGTGATCGTCCCAGTGTCTTTGCTGAGCCAAACGGAGCTGGGTCAAACGGGGCTGAGTGAAACAAGGCCGAGTCAAATAGAAGCGGGTCAAACTGGCCAAGACCAGACCGGAACTGCTGCGGCGGCCATTCTGCACACACAAGGCGGAGTCTGGGTGAACGGCTATGAGGCGAAGGATTCGTCTGCGGTTTTTCCCGGCGATCTGGTGGAAACCAAGCCTGGATCTCCGGCGAACTTGACTCTCGACGGAGCGACAATCCTGATCCAGCCGGAATCGGTGGCCAAGCTGCAAAACAATTTGCTGGAACTCGATCACGGCAGCGTTTCGGTGGGAACCTCAAAGAGCTTCAAGGTGAAAGTGAATTGCATCACGGTAACTCCCGTGGTCAACGAATGGACGCAATACGAAGTAAGCGACTTGAATCGGAATGTTCGAGTTGCGGCTCGCAAGAATGATGTGAACGTCGAGCACGAAACGGATAACAAGAAACCTTCGCCGGTCACGGTGACGGAAACGTCACATGGAACCACGGTTCACGAGGGAGAACAAAAGAACTTTGACGAATCGCAGCTCTGCGGAGCTCCCCCGCCGATCAAGGGAGCTACCACGAGCCTGAATCCGAAATGGGTCGCGGCCGGGGCGGGGGGAGCGGGCATCCTAGTCTGCGTTCTGCTCTGTCACGGCGGCGGAAAGACTCCCGTCAGTTCATCGACGCCCTAAGCTGCCAGTTATTTCTCATGCATCTCGACCTTGCGCTTCGTCTTCCATTACAAAATTCTTTCGTGCGTATAACCGGCGGACTCCAGAGCGGCCAGCAATTCCGCAATGTGATCGGGCCCGCGTGTCTCCATGGTGATGTCGATCGCGGTGTCACCGAGGTTAACGCCGTGGTAGGCGCGGTCGTAGGCCGTCTCAACGATGTTGGCGCGATGTTCTGCAAGAATTCCAGTGAGGCGGTGCAGTGCGCCGGGATAGTCGGGGAGGTGAACTCGGAGCCGGACCAGGCGCCCGTCTTTCACCAGGCCGCGTTCGATGATGCGTGAGAGCAACGTAACGTCGATGTTGCCGCCACAAACGAGAACCGCGATTCTTTTGCCTTGCAGAGGCAGCTTGCGATTGAGAACAGCAGCGATGGCTGCAGCGCCCGCGCCTTCAGCCAGCGTTTTTTCGCGCTCCAGCAACAAAAGAATCGCGTTCGCGATTTCTTCCTCTTCGACGGTGACAATGTCGTCTACATATTTTTGAACCAGCGGGAGAGTGCGCTCGCCGGCCCGGCGCACGGCAATGCCGTCGGCAATCGTCTTGGCCGACTCCAGCGTTACGGGCTTGCCCTCGGCCACGGCGGCTTTCATGGAGGGAATTCTGGAGGGTTGGACTCCGAAAATCTGGATCGCCGGATTTGTTTCTTTGACCGCGCAGGAGATTCCGCCAATCAGTCCTCCGCCGCCGATGGGGGCAACAATGACTTCGATGTCGGGATGCTGCTGCAGGATTTCCAGTCCCACAGTTCCCTGCCCGGCGATGACTGCATCGTCGTCGAAAGCGTGAATCAGGGTCAGCCCGTGTTGCCGGCTTTGCTCGACCGCCTTTTCATAAGCTTCGTCGTAATTGGTGCCGTGCAGCAGGACTTCAGCGCCGTAAGCGCGTGTCGCCGAAACTTTCGTGAGCGGCGTGGGAAGGGGCATGACGATGCGCGCCTTGATGTTGTGCCGTCCTGCATGGTACGCGACGCCTTGAGCATGATTGCCTGCGGATGCGGCGATCACGCCATGGTCGCGTTCCACTTGATTCAGCATGAGCAGTTTGTTTAGGGCGCCCCGCTCTTTGAAGGCTCCGGTGCGTTGCTGGTTGTCGAGCTTGAGGAAGATGGAATTGTTGGTCAGCCCGGAAAATGTTTCCGAGTGCGTGCACGGAGAAATGCGAATGTCGGCTCGGATTCGTCCGAGGGCGGCTTGGATATCAGAAAGT
>JBEKWZ010000877.1:0-2621 GCA_049512555.1 Candidatus Sulfotelmatobacter sp.
GGTCCCGAACCGCTTAATATCCTCGGCCACTTCCGCGATAACGACCGGTTCTTTGCCTTGCACCAGTTCCCGCACCTTCTCCACCACGTCCGGATTGGCCAGGGTCGTAATGTCCCCGGTACTCATCCGGTTCGAGATGGAGGCGAGCACGCGGCGCATCAGTTTTCCAGAGCGAGTCTTCGGCATGTCCGGCACGATGTGGATGTGCTTCGGCCGCGCGATCTTGCCAATCATGGTTTCGATCGCCTTATTGACCTTGTCGATGATCTCCTGACTCGGCGCCAGTCCCGGCTGCAGCGCGATGTAAACTTCCGGCACGCGTCCCTTGATCTCGTCGACCACCGGCACGACGGCCGCCTCCGCCACTTCTGAAACCGTTAGGCATGCCGACTCAATTTCCTTCGTGCCCAGCCGGTGCCCGGCAACGTTGATCACGTCGTCGACGCGCCCGAGAATGCGGAAATATCCGTCCACCGCCTCGACCGCTCCGTCCGCAGCGAAATACGGCCAATCGCGCCAGTTCTTGCTGTTCGGATCCTTGCAATACTTCCGGTAGTACTGGTTGACGAAGCGCTCGCGATCTCCCCAGATCGTCTGCATAATTCCCGGCCACGGATTGCGAATACAAATATTCCCCGCCTTGCCCGATCCCGCCGCAACAATCTCTCCCATCTCGTCGCGAATCTCCGGAAAAATTCCCGGCATCCCCGGCCCCGCGCTGCCCGGCTTCATCGGATCCAGCGCAGGTTTCGTGCTGCACAGGAACCCTCCGTTTTCCGTCTGCCACCAGGTATCGACAATCACCGCTTCGCGCTTGCCCACCGTCTCGTAATACCAGCGCCACACCTCGGGCTCAATCGGCTCTCCCACGGTGGTCATGTGTTTGAAGTGGTAGTTGTACTTGGTCGGCTCATCGTGCCCCGCCTTGCGCAACATGCGGATCGCCGTCGGCGACGTGTGGAAAATATTCACTCCCAGCCGCTCCGCGATCCGCCACACTCGCCCCGCATCCGGAAACGTGGGAACGCCTTCATAGATCACGCTGGTCGCCGCCAACGCCAGCGGTCCATACACAATGTACGAATGCCCCGTGATCCATCCGATGTCGGCCATGCACCAGTACACATCTTCAGGATGAATATCCTGAATGTATTTCGAAGTCCCCGCCACATACGCGAGGTAGCCGCCGGTGCGGTGCTGGCATCCCTTGGGCTTGCCCGTGCTCCCGCTGGTGTACATCAGAAATAGTGGCGCCTCCGCATCCATCGGAATCGGCGCCACAATTTCACCCGAATAATTCGGCAGCACTTCGTCGACGAAAAAGTCGCGCCCCTTCACGAATGGTGAAGCCGAAGCATTCTGCCCGGCTTGCCGTCTCCACACCAGCACCTTGTCCAACGCGTGTCCTTCTTTGCTGGCGACTTCGAGAGCAATGTCGGCGCCCGCCTTGTGATCGAGCATCTTGCCGTTGCGGTAATAGCCGTCCATGGTGATCAGAATGCGGCTGCCGGAGTCGGCCACCCGCGTCCCGCAAGCCTCGCCGCTGAACCCTCCAAACACCACCGAGTGAATGATTCCCAGCCGCGCGCAAGCCAGCATCGTCACCGGCAATTCCGGAACCATCGGCATGTGGATCGTGACCCGATCTCCCGCCTTCAACCCGCAAAAATCCCGTAGCAGAGCGGCAAATTCATTCACCCGCACATACAGTTCGCGATACGTCACCGAGACCGGCGCATCGCCTTCCGGCTCCGGAACAAAAATCAACGCCGCCTTGTTCTGGTGCTTCGCCAAATGCCGATCGACACAGTTGTACGACGCATTCAGCTTGCCCCCCGCAAACCATTTCCAGAACGGCGGGTCGCTGGTGTCGAGCGTGGTGTGCCAGTACTGGTTCCAACTCAGAAGATCGGCGTATTCCCGGAAGCATTCCGGAAAATTCTCCTCGCTGAAGCGGTTGACGACATCCGGATCCGTCAGATTCGCCTGGCCCACAAACTTCGCCGAGGGATAGTAATATTCCTCCTCGCGCCAATGCACGGCAATCTGCGCCTCGCTGGTCTCAACCACTTTCTGTTTCTCGCGAATCTCCGCCATAATCAGTTACCCCTCGTATGGATTAAAGTTGCGAAACGTTATTAACCCTTCTCTGCTGCGGCGTTGCGCGATGATGCATCATCGCGATCGTGCAGGAAGAAAGAAGAAAACGGTGCCGCCTCAAAAGACGGCACCCTGAAACATTTTCCCTTAGTGCGCCGCCGTCGCCTTTTCCGATCCTAATCCCGTGTTCGAACGCACCAGCAACTCATTGAACTTCTCCTGAGAAGTCGGTTCGTGACTCACCAGAGTTCCAAGGATCGCCCCCAGGAACCCCAGCGGAATACTGAGTATGCCTGGGTTCTCCAGCGGGAAGATTGCCTTGGCCTGGATCAAATGCCGCGCCGCTCCCGTTACCGTTGGCGGATCGATTCCCATCAGGCTCGGGCTGATCAGAATCAGTCCAATCGATGCGAGCAATCCCACCGCCAGCCCCGTGACCGCACCCGCAGTATTGAATCGCCGCCAGAAAATGGACAACACAATCACCGGCAGATTCGCCGACGCTGCCACTGCAAATGCCA
>JBEKWZ010000878.1:0-2618 GCA_049512555.1 Candidatus Sulfotelmatobacter sp.
GAATCCGTCGTAGGCCTCGTATTGCAGGCCGCCAATGCGAAAGGCATGCGTAGTAAGCCGCGCCCCGCAATATTTTTCGAAAATCTTCAGAATTTCTTCGCGGTCGCGGAAGGTGTAAAACAGCGGCGTGATCGCGCCAATGTCGAGCGCGTGCGTCCCCAGCCAAAGCTGGTGACTAGCCATGCGGTTCAGCTCGGTCAGGATCACGCGGATGTACTGAGCCCGCGGCGGAGCCTCAACACTCAACAGTTTTTCGACCGTCTCACAATATCCCAGCCCGTTCGAGACCGCGGCGACGTAATCCATGCGGTCGACGTACGGATTAAACATCGTATACGTGCGGTTCTCGCCAATTTTTTCGACGCCGCGGTGCAGGTAGCCAATGACGCACTCGAGCCCGAGAACCTTTTCGCCGTCAAGCCGCAGAATCACGCGCAGCACCCCATGGGTCGCCGGATGCTGCGGCCCCATGTTGATGACGAGCTCGTTGGTGTCGAGAAACGTCTTGTCGGGCGTTTCCAGATCCAGCGGCGAGAGTGCGTTCGGGTCGCTCATTAACGAATCGGGAAGGGCACGACTTCCAGTCGTGCCATAAGAGATTCAAAAAGAAACTGGGCTTGAGCCCCTGAGGGTCGCGCTTTTCGTGTGCTTACAAGAGCCATCGGTAATCTACCCTTATTCACTGCCCGCTCTCAATCCCCAAATTAATCTGCACCCACTCGTTGTCCTGCTGCAGAATTCCGTAATCCTTCCGCAAGGGATGTCCCTTCCACCCATCAGGCAGAAGAATCCTCTTCATATCCGGATGCCCGTCAAACTTAATCCCGAACATGTCAAACACTTCCCGCTCCAGCCAGTTCGCGGTCGCCCAGATAGGAACGGAACTCGGCAGACTCTCGCCATCCGCGATTTGCGTTTTCACTCGAATGCGCTCATTCCGCGGAAACGAGTACAGCACCCACACCACCTCGAACTGTTTCTCGCGTGTGGGATAGTGCACTGCGGTCAAGTCCACACAGTAGTCGAACTCCTCTTCGTTGCGCAGGATTTGCAGAATCTCCGGGATCGTCGAGCGGTCAACCACCATATAGTTCTGGCCGAGATGCGTCAGCGCTTCCACGCCCGATCCGTACTTCTGCTTCAGCTTGGCGATCATGGGCGAATCCCAGACCGTGGGTACGGGAGCCGCAGGTTTCGGAGGAGCGGCGGCGGGCTTGGTGGCAGGGGCTGCAGGTGCAGCGGCAGCAGGTTTTGCGGGAGTAGCGGGAGCGGGTTTCGTTTCCGATGAGACCGGGACAGCTTCAGATGAACCGGAAGGAGTAGCCTTCACCCCGCCCGGGCTAGCGGGCTGATCCGCCGCCGGTTTCGGTTCACCTTCCGGCGGCGGCGAACTGGGGGATTTGATGTCGTCCGGCATATTCGCGCAGGCACAAATCTACAGCTCAGTGTGCATTGAAAAGAACGTTAACTTTTATCAGCTTGAGAAGGCGAAGTCAACGGAAGGAATGTCAGCCAGCAGTCAACAATTCAGCTGCGACTACTTGCCATTCTGGGCGGAGTGATTGTCTCGCGAAGCGAAACAATCACGCAGTCGAAGAATCCCTACTGTCCGTCAGCACCTGCGGGGATAGGAATCCTTCGACTGTGTTGTCACTTGTTTCGCGAGCTACAACCTCGCTCAGGACGACAGTCCAAACACGCCTAGACCCGCGCTTGTGCCTGGTACTTCTCAATCAGGTCACGAATGCGTTGCGCATCCGCCTTGCGGTGTCCGTGGCTGGTGATGGGGTCGGTGCCGCCCGTCGATTCGATGACGATCTCTGCCCAGAACACGCCCGTCGAAATGTGAACGGACGCGATCTTCGACATCGCAATGCTCTCCTCGTTGCTGCCGAACAGGCGCGACTTGACACGCGCGACCCGCTGCGGGCTGATCACCAGGCGAGTGGGAAAGAAAAAGTTGCCTTGCGTCCAGCGGCTTGCGGCGAAGGTCTCAACAGGAAAGGAATCCACGGGGCTTTCGGGCATGGCCATATTTCTAATTCGCTTCGTCTACACCCATTCGAGGGCGCCTTTACTCCATACCCAGATGTAGCCGACAATCAGGATCGCCAGAAAAATCAGCATCTCCAGCAAGCCGAACAGGCCGAAAGCCTTGAACTTCACCGCCCAGGGAAAAAGAAAAATCGTTTCCACGTCAAACACGACGAA
Organism: Candidatus Sulfotelmatobacter sp.; assembly: GCA_049512555.1. Taxonomy (GTDB): domain Bacteria; phylum Acidobacteriota; class Terriglobia; order Terriglobales; family Acidobacteriaceae; genus Sulfotelmatobacter. The sequence continues at coordinate 2,212 of JBEKWZ010000878.1, forward strand.
CAGAATCGCAATGATGTAGTAGCGGACGGTGTATCGTCCGCGCGCGCTGTCGATGGGGTCAATGCCGCATTCGTAGGGCATCAGCTTGGTCTTGCTCGGATTGGAAGGCCGCACCAGTTTCGCCAGCAGCAAGGTGATGGGCAGGAGCGACCCAACAATAACGATGAAGATGAAAATGGGAACGTAATTTTGCGGCATAGAAAGTGTTTGCCTCGGCAATCGGTGCAGCACGCCATCGTAGCGCAGAGCCCCGTTTCACTTCAAGCGATTCGCAAAAATGTGGAGGCCGATGCGGCTGTCGATCGAGCGAAGCACGGTCGGGTTGTGTGGGTCCGGGTCGGAGCCTGCCCTGAGCGAAGTCGAAGGGACCCGGACGGGCCGAGCGAAGCTCGGCCGCTCTCGCCCTC
>JBEKWZ010000879.1:0-2618 GCA_049512555.1 Candidatus Sulfotelmatobacter sp.
AGGCCCGTTCGCTCAGGTAGGGTCCCCAGCGCTTCCAGTGGCGTTTGCGGTCGCGGGCTTCGGCGAGCCTGATTTCCTCGTTCGTCATACTCGTTCAATCTCGTTCAATGGGGGGAATGTGTCGGTAGCATAACGGAACCTACAAACCTTTGCATGGGGAGATTCCAACAAAAGAGGTGGGCGCGCGGTTGAAATTATTTTTTCAACTCTGCGGTCCAGTCGGAGACCAGCACCAATGGCTCGGACTCGCTGGTGAGAGGGAAAGCGACCAGAACGCGTTGACCGTCAGGGCTGACATCATAGGGTGCAAAGTAGGGAGAGACGTAGCGCACGCTGAACAGAGTCAGAAGGCGGCCGGCGGTAAAGTCCTCTTTGCCGGCAATCGCTTCCACGGCGTGCAACTGTCCATCAAATCCGGCGTAGAATAGTTCTTTCCCGTCGCCACGCCAGATCGGAAAAGTTCCGCCCTCGGCGGACACCTGCCAGCGCCCGCGTCCGCCGGGAAAACTGGTTACATAACACTCTTCGCGCCCCGAATCGCGCAAGCTGTAGGCCAGCCAACGTCCATCAGGAGACAGACGGGAGTAGGTGACGGACCCGTCCGCTGATTCCGGCTTCACGACGGGAAAGGGCTTACGGTCCGCGCCCGTCAGCGGGATGGCCCACACCGACCCTCCAGTCGGCCCGTTCTGTTTCTGGTACACCAAATACTTCCCATCGGCGGAGATCTCGGGCCATGACAGGGTCTCAGCGCTGACAGAATCGCTCGCGAGAAGCAATTCGTCCGCGCCACCACCACTGGCCAGCCGCGCATGCAGGGTCGAGCCCTCCTGGACCCTCGATCCGTTCTGCGACATGAACACGACCTTCTGTCCGTCGGGCGACCATGCGGGTTCAAGATGAGTCACGGGATCGAAAGTCAGGCGGGTTTTGGTTCCGCGTGTCAGATCGAAAACCCACACGTCACTCCGGGGATCTCCCATCGCCACGACCAGCCGCTTGCCGTCCGGAGACAGCTTCATCCCTTTATAGGCCGTATGCTCGCCAACCGTGGTCAGGACTCTCCCGCTGCGATCGGTCCAGCTCAGGCCATAGTCGGCTGCTCCGGCGCCCGAGCCAGGTTCGTAGACCATCAGCCCGTCGTCGGTCGCGGTGAATGTGGTGTGCCAGGTACCGCTGTCATATTGGACATCGTTGGCCACAACCTGTTGCTCGCCCGAGAAGGTTCCGCTGGCGGGGTCGAACTTTTGCGCCATCACTGCTCGCTGCTGATGAAACAGCAAATATCCTGCGGCGTATTGAGCCTGAGAATCGTTTGCCAGCACCATTTTGCTGCGGCCATCGTCCAGGGACGAGAGGTAGATGCCGTTCTGCTCGGAACTTACGCCGGTGTGGTTGGTCGCGAGATACAGAAAGTGCTTGCCATCGGGAAGGAACGTCGGCCAGCGATGCGTGGAGTGCTTGCTGGGGTCCATCTTCGTGGCCTGTGCCGGGACGCTTGTTCCGGCGGCGCTCACTTTCATCAGTGAGCCGCGATATTCCGGGGCGTAGACGATCATGTTGTCCTTGCCCCAGGCACCCCCGCGGGCATTCGCAGCGTCGGCCAGCGCGACTACCGGGCCGCCGCCCGCAGGAATTTTGTCGAGCTTGCCCGCGGCAAAGAAACCGATGAACTTGCCATCCGGCGACCAGAACGGACAATATGCCCCCTCGGTTCCGGCTAGTTTTTGGACGGCCCCATCAAGATGGCGCACCCAGAGCATGTTCTGCTCTTTGGCGGAGTGCGCCGCGAAGGCTAGTTGCGTGCCGTCGGGCGAAAGCGTCGGCGGACCGGAGAAGTCGCCCATCAAATCAAACGTGGCGTTCGTCGGAGGCAGCAGCGACGCGCGCAGCATGTGTCTCTGCGGCCGCGACAGCAGAACCCAAAGACATGCGGCCGACAGCAGTGCCAGCGCAGCGCCCCAGATCGCACGTTCCCGCCATTTGCGCGATGGACGGTGCAGCGCGGGCGCGCCCGCCTGCGAACCGGATCCAGCGATCCATTGCAACTCGCGAACGATGTCGGCAGCGCTCTGCCACCGCGAGTCGGGATCCTTGGCCAGGCATCCCTGCACCACATGCTGCAGAGCCGACGGCGTCAGGGGCTGGATGATTGTGATCGGCTCCGGTTCTTTTTCGAGGATTGCCGCCGCGACCGACACAAGGGTCTTGCCTTCGAAGGCGCGCTTGCCCGTAGTCATTTCATAGAGCACGGCTCCGAGGCTGAAAATGTCACTGCGCGCATCGGCCTCTTTGCCTTCCACTTGTTCCGGAGACATGTACTGGAAGGTGCCCACGATCGTGCCCTGCACGGTCAACGGAGTGGCGTTGTGGCTGGTCAGGGTCGCGGTCAACTCGGAGGTTTGTTTATTCCGCAGGCTGGTTTCCTTGGCGAGTCCGAAGTCCATCAACTTGGCACCGGCTTTGGTCAGCATGACGTTGCCCGGCTTCAAGTCGCGATGAACGACGCTGCAGCGGTGCGCCGCCTGCAAACCCTCGGCGATTTCGGCTCCGTAGCGCAATACCTGATCGAGCGGCAAGGTCCCGCGACGCAGCCGATCGCCCAGGGATTCGCCTTC
>JBEKWZ010000880.1:0-2617 GCA_049512555.1 Candidatus Sulfotelmatobacter sp.
GATCGCAGTACTGCGCGTAGTCGCCCTGCGCTTTGCCTGCGCTCGCCGTCGTCGCCGCGTCGTCGGGATCAATTCCAGTCAGCGCGCCCAGAAGAATCGCCGCATCGCGCACGGTCCGGCACATGGGACCGGCGCCATCCTGACTATGCGAAATCGGAATGATCCCGCCGCGGCTCACCAACCCCACCGTCGGCTTGATCCCGGCCAGCCCGTTCGACGACGACGGGCACACGATCGATCCGTCCGTCTCCGTGCCAATGCCCACCGCGGCCAGGTTCGCCGAAATCCCCGCGCCCGTGCCCGAACTTGATCCGCATGGGTTACGGTCGAGCGCGTAAGGATTCTTGGTCAAACCGCCCCGTCCGCTCCATCCGCTGGTCGAGTGACTCGATCGAATGTTCGCCCACTCGCTCGGATTGGTCTTGCCCAGAATCACCGCACCCGACGCCCGCAACCGCCGCGCCACAAACGAATCCTTCGCCGGCTTCGAGCCTACCAGCGCTAGCGATCCGGCGGTGGTCATCATGCGGTCTGCGGTATCAATGTTGTCCTTGATCAGCACTGGAACGCCATGCAGCGGACCGCGCGGCCCCTTGGCCTTGCGCTCCTGATCGAGCGAGTCGGCAATCGAGGGCGCATCGGGATTCAACTCGATCACCGCGTTCACCGCTGGTCCACTCTTGTCGACCTCGCCGATGCGCGCCGTGTATTTCTCGACCAGCGCCCGCGCCGTAAACTTGCCGGACTTCATCCCATCCTGCAATTCCGGAATCGTGATTTCATCCAGTTCGAACGGCTTGATCTCGAACACAGCCGGTTTCGCGGCCGCAGCGACCGCCCGTCCCGCCCCCAGCGCCGGATACAGCGCGACAGTTCCACCCGTGGTCAACGCAGCTTGCAGGAACCGGCGACGTGACCCGCCGGAGTTCGATGAGCCCATAGTCTCCCCATCATTTCGCAAAAATGATTCGTACGATTGATTCGTATAAGAATTGATCTACAGGCCGACTATTTAAACACGAATCGCGGCCCGAGTTCACGAGCGCTCGGTTGTGACCCTTTGGCGCTGATGATAAGCTAGGGTCGTTCGTCCGGCTTGAGCGGGAGTAGTTCAGCGGTAGAACGCCAGCTTCCCAAGCTGGATGTCGCCGGTTCGATCCCGGTCTCCCGCTCCATTCTTTCAACCACTTAATTGTTGCAGGTGCCGGTGGGTCCTCAGCGCGTGGCCCAACTGAGCAGCGTCGGGGTGTGATACCGGTACTGGTAATAGTCCGCGAGATCCTGAACGTATTCACGGACCTGGGTTTGGCCTCGTGTCCGAGTCGTGCCGTCGATCAGGTTCACGGTTCCCTCGGGGTCGTGAACCAAATCAAAGTATTGGTACGCTCCGTCCATTTCATTGGCGATCTCATTGGCGATAAACAAAGTCTTTCCATCGCCCCTCAGCACGCCGTAGATCGGGTTGTAACAGACTGAGACCAGGTACGAGTCGCGCTGGTAGCTGCGATACTCTTCTTCCGTTTGCGTGAATAGCGGGCGTCCGAATTTCTCATCATTGGCAAGGTGCCGGTATCCCAACAGGGAATAGAGCGAAGGCGTCATATCCATATTGAAGGCGACCGCCTGGGGATCGTAGTAGTAGCGATTCCGCAGCGCTTTCGGCAGGTGGATCATCAGCGGGATGCGAAGCGTCGAAGGATACAGGCCAAAGGCGTGACTGATGTGCCCGAATTCTCCGTAAGCCTCGCCATGATCGGCGGTGAGTACGACGATGCTGTTATCGTACAGCCCTCGCGCCTTCAGATATGAGATAAACCGCCCAAAACAATCGTCGAAGCGACGCAGTTCGTTGGCCGCCGAAGCCTGAAACCCTGGATACCTCCCGGGCTGGGGCGGACGCACAGACAGCGCGTGCACCAAGGCCACCAGGTGCACGTTCTGGGGCTGGGTGTAGAGAAAAATGGGCCGGCTTTTGTCTGGGCGCTGGTCGATCTTTTGCTCCGCTTCGACGGAAGTTCGGCAGAAGTCCTGGTCCGCCCAGTAGTTGACGTCGGCATCCAGTCGATGCACATCTTTAGACTGCTCAATCAAGGGTTTAAGGATCGGATCAATGCTCACGTAGCGGTCGTAGTCGTTCACTTCCAACAGCTTCTCCAGATTGTTCATGGGGTGAAACGGCTGGACAAACTGCTTGTGCAGCATGAGAGTACCCGACCAGATTGCCGCCTCAGACAGGGAAGTACCGCCATAGCGCGTGAAGGCATTCCTCATGACCACGCTCTCGGCCGCGAAGTCGCCGATGTGCGGAGTGAACTGCACCGCGGGATTGTAGGGCGATACATAGTCTCTGCGCAGGCTGTCCACTACAACCACAAAGATGTTGGGTTTTGGATCTGGAGCCGCGGTGAGAGGGTCCACCAGCTTTATATCGACGGGCTCGATCGAAATGTAGGCTGGGATGTTGGTCTGCTCGCGCAGAAACCGGCAGAATTCGTCGCACGGCTTTTCTTCGGATCCTGCCCACAGAGCGAGGACCGCTCCGAACGATGCATCGGAGGCCGTGTGATGGCCGACGGCTTCAATCCATGCCGGATGCTGCTTCTGCGATGCACGCATC
>JBEKWZ010000881.1:0-2617 GCA_049512555.1 Candidatus Sulfotelmatobacter sp.
TTTCAGGCACTTGCAGCAAGCCGTCGGCGAAGTTTTGGCCGAGCCCTTCGAGGTAAATATCTTGCGCGCAATTCAGAGTGGTACCGCGGCGTGACCTGCGGCCTCCAAAAGCCAAAACCAGGGCATGTCGAAATGTCGACACGGTGTCAGCCGCGGGACGCGTTGCTGGGTAGCCGGTTCCTTCGTTGACCATCGGCTCGCCTATGCCCCTGAAAATACGGTTGTAGGACAGCCGGCGTCTGATTGGAAAGCAGCGTGCTTTTGCGATAAGGACCGGAGGCAAGACATGCAGGGAATACAGCCATACACCGGAAGCGAACAACGAGTCGACGTCCGCGCCTGCGACAAAGAGACTCGAGAGATGGTGGACTTCCTCGCGCGCAGCCTGCCGTCACTTTGCAGAAACGCGTGTCGACATCAGGCTGGGGCGACCAGTTCCAATGATGTGGTTGAACGAGCGCTCCTCTCCGCTTACAGGCACCTGGGCCATTCGAAGGGACCGGTGCAAATGTCGACGTGGTTAACCGCCATAGCTCTCCTCATAGCCGGACCTGATCGCGCGGAAGCGCCAGTGCCTGCGGTTTCAACGAAAACACCGACACAGAACTGACCGTCGGGCAATAGCAATCGGGAAAGTGATTTTATGTGGATTGTTCGACTCGCGTTACGGCGGCCCTACACTTTTGTTGTGGTCTCCATTCTCATCTTGATCATGGGTGGCCTGGCGATCGTTCGCACTCCCACGGATATTTTCCCGAACATCAACATCCCCGTCATTAGCATTATCTGGACCTACGCCGGCCTCGTCCCTGAGGACATGAGCGATCGGATCGTCAGCGTTACGGAGCGGGCGCTGACCACGACCGTCGATAACATTGAGCATATTGAGTCACAGTCGCTGTATGGAATTGCTGTTGTAAAGGTCTTTCTGCAGCCGGGAGCGAACATTCAACAGGGTATCGCTCAGATCACAGCCATTTCGCAGACCCAACTGAGGCAGTTGCCGGCGGGGACTACGCCGCCGCTCGTTCTTTCTTACAGCGCATCAAGCGTACCGGTCTTACAGTTGGCCTTGTCGGGAAATGGTTTATCCGAGCAGCAACTGAACGACTACGGCCTGAATTTCATTCGCACTCAGCTCATCACGGTGCCCGGCGCGTCGGTTCCTTACCCGTACGGCGGTAAGCAGCGTCAGGTGCAGGTGGACTTGAATACGGCCGCACTACAGTCGAAGGGCCTGTCCGCGCTCGATGTTGTCAACGCCATCAGCGTGCAGAACCTGATTCTGCCCACGGGGACATCCAAGATCGGCCCCAAAGAATACGACGTTTCCATTCTCAATGGGGCGCCGCAGACGATTGCCGATCTGAATCGCATTCCCGTCAAGACGATTGGCGGGACCACGATCTACGTCAAAGATGTCGCGTGGGTGCGCGATGGTTTCCCTCCGCAGACGAACATCGTGCGTGTCGACGGGCAGCGCTCCGTCCTGCTGACCATCCAGAAGGCGGGGAATGCATCAACGCTGAACGTGATCGCCGGCATCAAGGCTCTTCTCCCGCAAATCGCGACCACGGTTCCAGCCCAACTGAAGATGAGCCCTCTCGCCGATCAGTCGGTCTTTGTCCGCGGCGCCATCAGCGGGGTCGTCAGGGAAACGCTGATTGCCGCGTGCCTGACCGCTTTCATGATTCTGGTCTTCCTGGGTAGTTGGCGCAGCACGTTGATCATTGCGACCTCGATCCCGCTGGCGATCCTGACCTCGATCATCATCTTCAGCGCGCTGGGCGAGACCATCAACATCATGACGCTGGGCGGGCTGGCGCTCGCCGTGGGAATTCTGGTGGACGATGCCACGGTAGAGGTCGAGAACATCAACCGCAACCGCGCCGCGGAGCCCGACAAGGACATGGACGAGATCGTCCTGGACAGCGCGGCACAGATCGCCACGCCTGCGTTCGTGTCGACGCTGTCGATCTGCATCGTGTTTGCTCCGATGTTTCTGCTGACGGGTGTCGCGCGATATCTGTTTGTGCCACTCGCCGAAGCGGTAGTCTTTGCGATGCTGGCGTCATACTTTCTCTCGCGGACCATCGTCCCGACGATGGCCAAGTATCTTCTGCGCAATGATCCGATACGCGATGAGAACAACCCGGCACCGAGCCGCAATCCGCTGGTCCGATTGCAGCGGCGGTTTGAAGAGGCATTCGAGAGATTTCGTCATAAGTACCGCGGGCTGCTGGAAAGCTGCCTCCATCACCGCGTGATTTTTCTGCTTGCATTCTTCGCGGCCTCGCTCGGCTCGCTAGCGATTCTTATTCCGTGGCTGGGGCGGGATTTCTTTCCCAGCGTAGACAGCGGCACCTTCAAACTGCATCTGCGTGCTCCCACTGGAATGCGCATTGAGGAAACCGCTAATCTTTGCGATCTGGTGGAGCAGTCGATTCGACAGCAGGTTCCGGCGGACGAAGTCCAGAGCATCATCGACAACATAGGCTTGCCGTACAGCGGCATTAATCTTTCCTACAGCAATTCCGCTCCGGTTGGCACAGAGGACGCCGACATCTTGGTCACTCTGTCCGCCAATCACCATCCCACGGATAACTACATTCACCAG
>JBEKWZ010000882.1:0-2614 GCA_049512555.1 Candidatus Sulfotelmatobacter sp.
GGGCGGCCGCGACCGCGCTTTCGATCGAGGGCCTCGCGGCGGCGATAGCTCTCGACATTCATCTCCAGGATCGTGGCGTGATGGACAAGGCGATCGATGGCCGCGAGCGTCATAGCCTGGTCACCGAACACCGCTGAATCCTACAATTCTTGATCGGACCATAACTCATGTCACGATCACGGATCCGCGACACTGCTTGTTTGGCAAACGGCTTGCGGTAATTAGGGAACGATCGGGACGTGGCCCCACCTACATGGTGGTCGAGTTGCCCGACGGTCGAAAGCGCCCGATCCGGATCGCTTCGACTGATCTCGCCGCGACGGTAATTACGTCGGGTGCAGCACCCGATCTTCCGCGCATCAGCATCCGCACGCTGATCCCATTGGTGCAACATTTGAGCGCGAATCTGGCTCTCCTCGCCGAGGAGGTGATTCGCGATGGCAGCTCAAGCCCTTTCGCGTTGCGTTGCGTCTCCACCACTGTCGATACCCGCAGGCGCATCCCGCCAGCTGCCGATGGCGCCTCCGCGCCTCTGGCCGAACCTCTCCGGAGAGACGCAAACGCAGATCGCCCGAATGCTTGCGGAGCTGATGAGGCGAATACAGCCGCCCCGCGGCGGGCGAGGAAGGGAGATCGGTCGTGCTAATCGGCCCGATCACGGCTGACGAGCGGCTCACCACGACGCATCGCGCCAAATTGGCCTATGTGTATGTGCGGCAGTCGTCGCTGAACCAGGTTCGGCAGCATCAGGAGAGTACTGAGCTGCAATACCGCCTCGTCGATCGCGCCATTGGCTTGGGGTGGCCCCATGAGCGTGTCCAAGTCATCGATGAGGATCTCGGCAAATCGGGAGCTGGCAGCGTCGAGCGTCACGGCTTCCAGAAGCTGATCGCCGAAATCGGTCTTGGCAATGCCGGACTCGTGGTCAGTCTGGATGCCTCACGTCTCGCCCGCAACAATCGCGACTGGCATCAGCTTCTTGAACTCTGCTCGGTATTCGGAGTTCTCATCGCGGATGGAGAACGGCTCTACGATCCGCGCGCCTATCACGATCGTCTGCTGCTCGGCTTGTCCGGCATCATGAGCGAGGCGGAGCTTCATCAGATTCGGATGCGTCTTCATCAGGGTGAACGCCAGAAAGCGTCACGAGGTGAATTGCGCTTGCCGCTGCCCGCCGGGCTCGCTCATGACCGAGCCGGCCTGATCATCCTCAATCCCGATGAAGAAGTTCAGGCACGTCTGCTCCTCGTTTTTGCCAAGTTCCGGGAACTGCAAAGCGCACGCGGTGTCATGCGCTTCCTGCGCGGGAGCGGATTGCCGTTGCCGGTCCGACCGATCCTTGGACCGTCGCCGCATGATGTGGTCTGGCGGGAAGCCGATAGTGCGCGGGTTCGCAATATTCTTCAGAATCCGGCGTATGCTGGGGCCTATGTCTACGGCCGTCGGCAGAAGGATCCGAGCCGATGCCGAACGGGATCGGGGCGAGGAACCGTCAAGGTGGCAGTCGGAGACTGGGCGGTTTGCCTGCAAGCTGCTCACCCTGGTTATATTGGCTGGGAGGAGTTTATGGCCAACCAGCGGCGATTGGCAGATAACGTCAGCCACTACGACGCAGGCCACACCGGCGCACCGCGCAGAGGCGCGGCGCTGCTGCAAGGCATCGCAATCTGCGGCCGCTGCGGCCGCCGTATGAGCTTGCGGTACACGGGGCCGAATGGCGACTACCCAGTCTATTGTTGCCGGGTCGATCGCGACCAGCGAGCCAGCGCACTGTGCCAGGAAGTTCGTGCATTACCAGTCGACACGCTCGTCGAGTGCGTTCTCCTCGATGCCCTCGCTCCGGATCAGATTGCGATCGCAATCGCCGCGATGGGACAGTTGGAGGAAGAGAGTCGGCAACTTGACCGGCAATGGACCCTACGACGAGAACGGGCCCGTTACGAGGCCGAGCGGGCCCGACGCCAGTATGACACCGTCGAGCCCGAAAACCGGCTTGTAGCACGCTCGCTTGAGCGAGCCTGGGAGGACAAGTTGCGGGCCGTCGAGGCTATCGAACAGGAATATGCACGCTGGCGTTCGGAAGAACCCGTTGTCATCGGCGAGGAAGAACGTGCGGCATTGCAGAGGCTCGGCGAAAACCTACCGAAGATTTGGGGCGCCAATACGACGTCAGCCGCTGAACGAAAGCGCATTCTACGTTTTATCGTACGCGAGGTTGTCCTCGATCAAAAGCGCGACCGGGGTCAGGTATGGCTCAAGATCACTTGGCAAACCGGCGCCATCAGCGAACATCGCTTGCAGCGACGGGTTCACACATATCGAGACTACATCGATGTCGATCGGCTGCGGCAGCGGATTACGCAGCTTAATGCTGCCTGCAAGATGGACAAGGAGATCGCCGCGACGCTCAACCAAGAAGGTTTTGTGGCCGCTCGCGGCTGCAAGTTCAAAGGTGAGAACGTCTGGCTGCTGCGCAAACGCTGGGATATTCCCACGGTCAAAATCAACGGGGTCAGCTCCAACCCAATGCGCTGGCCCGATGGGAGCTTCTCTATCCAGGGAGCGGCGGCGGCACTCGGCATTACGACTCAAACGGTGTTTGATTATCTTGCAC
>JBEKWZ010000883.1:0-2611 GCA_049512555.1 Candidatus Sulfotelmatobacter sp.
TCGTGTATTTCTCGATCGATCCCGACTGGTGGGAAAGCATCGATATGGCGGACGCATTGCATCCGCAGACTTTTCTTACTTACGGCATGAATGGCGGTGAACTCCCGGTGGGCAACGGCGGGCCGCTCCGCCTGCGGGTCGCGCGCCAACTCGGTTACAAGAGCGTGAAATTCATAACGCACCTGACCGTCACCGACAATCTGAAAACCTTCGGCAAAGGTCTAGGCTCCTCGGCTCCAGAAGGCGGGTATGCCTGGTACGCCGGCATCTGACCGGTTTCTCTTCACATTGAGTGAGTAGCATTGACAGTTGCGGCGCTCTCCGTTTCCAATGGTTAATGCGGTGGTAAGAGCTCCAGGAAGCTTCACTCACGTCACAAGCCGCAAACTTTCGCACTTACTTCAGGAGGATGAATGTCAGCACCCAGCCGCCGGCCGGAGATTCGCCGGCGCCGTACCCGCAAAGAAAAAATTGTCCAGTTGCGCAAGCGCCTGGCCGCCGCCAAAACCGACGCCGATAAGACCCGCATCACCGCCAAGCTGCATAAACTCGCCATCCTGTCGCCCGGCCAGCCGCTGCTGAAGTAGCACGATGCTGTCGTAGAGACGTAGCTTGCTACGTCTCCGCCGCCATCACCGAGCATGTGAAGAGAGAGACGTTGCAAGCAACGTCTCTACGACGGCCAATCAAACGGCTGCGGGCTGTCGACCGGCGTGCGCGGCGCCCGGGTTGGCAACTTGTCCGTAGGCCTCTAACATCCGCCGCACTGACGTTTCCCACGAGAACCGGGCAGCCTGCAGGTAGCCGCGTTCCTTCATGCGATCGCGCAGCGCCTTGTCCATCAGGACGCGGTGCAGCGCGCGCATGATCTCGAACACGTTTTCCGGATTGACCAGCACGGCCGCGTTGCCCACCACTTCCGGCAGAGACGACACGTTCGAAGTCACCACCGGCGTCCCGTGCGCCATGGCTTCCAGCGGAGGCAGACCGAAGCCCTCATACAACGACGGAAAGACGAAGACCTTCGCCTCGTCGTAAAAAATCCGCAGCACTTCGATGGGGACGAATCCCAGAAAACGCACATCATGCTGCACTCCGCTCCGCACCACCGTCCGCCGCAGATCGGGATTGCCGGACAGATCGTCACCGATGATGATGAGCTTGAGATCGGGATACGCCGCGTCCCGTTCCAGTTCGGTTTTCAGCGCCGAGAACGCCTCGATCATGCGCACGACATTTTTATGCGGGCTGATGCGCCCGGCGTAAAGCAGAAAGGGATACGTCACCTGGTAGCGGCGGGCGATCAGGTCGCGGTCGGCGGCGCTGGCGTGCCCGTGCAGAAAGCGCTCGTCGATGGCGTTGTAAACGACGTCGACATGGCCCGGCGGAACCTCAAACAGCTTTTCGATTTCATTGCGTGTGAAATTCGATACAGCAAAAATCCGCGCCGCCCCGGCCAGCACGCGCTTGGTCATCTGAAAATGAAGGGAGCGCAAAAAGTTGCCGCGCCGGCGTGACCGCGACATGTGCTCGAGCATGTCATGCACGGTCATGACATAGGGGCAAGGCAGCATCCGCGGAATCGAAAAAAGATTGGGGATGTGAACCAGGTCGCAAGTCAGCCGCTGCAGAGCGCCGCGAAACTCGCGGTATCCCTGCAGGGTATTCTCGGGCGCGACCAACGGGACGGCGTGGAAGTTGGGCGGCAGGCTGCCGATTTCTTCGACCTTCGCCGGAGACCCGATCAGCAGGTACTCGTTCTCGTGGTCGAGCCGGCCCAGCGTCCGAACCACGTTGCGGATGTAAGTGCCCACGCCAAACTCGGTCATCCGCCGAATGTCGATGGCGATCTTCACCGATGGCATTTAAACACAGTAGGCGCGTGACAACACAAAGGAATTAGGCCCGAACTTCCGTCTGCGCTCTGGCCCGCCGTTCCGCATAAAGCGGGAACGCCTCGCAAAGTTCGAGCACCTGCTTGCGCACCTTGCTCAGCACAGCAGCGTCGGTGCGGTGGAGAAGCACGTCGGCGATCCAGCGGCCGATCTGGCTCATCTCGGCTTCTTTCATGCCGCGCGTGGTCAACGCCGGCGTGCCGATGCGGACGCCGCTCGGCTTCATCGGAGGGTTCGTATCGAACGGGATCGCGTTCTTGTTCACCGTGATTCCCGCTTCGCCCAGCGCTTTTTCCGCTTCGCTCCCCAGCATGCCCTTCGAGAAGACATCGACCAGCATGAGATGCGTATCGGTGCCGCCGGAAATAATCCGGAAGCCTTCGTCGGCCAGTGATTGCGCCAGCACCTTGGCGTTGGCCACCACCTGCCGCGCATAGTCGCGGAACTCAGGCTGCATCGCTTCCTGAAAACACACCGCCTTCGCCGCCATGATGTGCACCAGCGGCCCACCCTGCATTCCGGGGAACACGACTTTGTCGATGGCCTGCGCAAACTCGGCCTTCGAAAGAATCATCCCCGAGCGCGGACCGCGCAGAGTTTTATGCGTGGTCGAAGTAACTATGTGCGCGTGCGGCACCGGCGAAGGATGCGCGCCGCCAGCCACGAGTCCGGCAAAGTGCGCCATGTCGACCAGAAAGAGCGCGCCCACCTTGTTC
>JBEKWZ010000884.1:0-2609 GCA_049512555.1 Candidatus Sulfotelmatobacter sp.
ATGTCGCTACCAATGGCGCATAGCGCGCGCGCGCGGCTGCGTCCCCTTCGAGCACCGCGTTCACCCCCGTATACGTCATCCGCTCCACCGACCGGATCACTCCCTCACTTAACTCGTAGCCGACAATCTCGCCGCGATGATCCATCTCCATCACGCACGACAGCACCAGCCGTTCCACCTGGGGCCGCAAACTGCAAATGTCGGTCGAAAGCTCCAGCGGCAGCATGGGCACCGCGCGATCCGGAAAATAAACGCTGGTCCCGCGCAGCCGCGCTTCCTGATCCAGAGCCGAGCCCGGCGTCACATATTGCGCCACATCGGCAATATGCACCTGCAATTCAAAATTTCCGTTCGGCAGCATTTGTACGTACACCGCGTCATCGAAGTCGCGTGCCGTCTCTCCGTCGATGGTCACAATCGGCAGCCCGCGAAAATCGCGCCGCCGCACCAGTTCGGTTGCAGGAATGACCGCCAGCGCGTCTTGCGCTTCTTCCAGCGCCGCCGCCGGAAAATGATGGGGCAGATGAAACTTGCGAATCGTGATCTCGACATCGACTCCGAAGTCATCTTCGCGCCCCAGAATCTCGACCACGCGCCCCCGCGGATTCTGCGTCGGAGAAGGCCAGTCAGTAATCTCAACATCGACAACAAGTCCCTCCAAATCGTCCCATTGAGTCGGCCGCGCCACTTCGTCCCCCAACACGCGATCCACCGACTTGTTCTTCCTCTGTTCTCTCTGTGCCCTCTGTGGTTGAGCTTTTGATCCTTCCACCGGCGGGGCCGCGGAAGACTCCGGCCGTTCCTCTCCCGCCGGAATCACAATCTCCTGCGTAATCTTGGAGTCGATCGGCCGCACATATCCCCCGCGGCTCCCGTAGTGAAAAATTCCCACCACCGTCGGATGCGCGCGCATCACCGGCCGCACAATTCGCCCCTCGGCGCGCCCATCCGGACGCACGTTGCTGATGTCGACCAGCACCAGGTCCCCGTGCATGGCATTGCCAATCAGATTCGGCGCGATGAAAATATCGCCCGTGAGCCGCGCCTTGAGCGACGGGCTCAGCGACTTTGCGTCTGGAATAACGAACCCGAACCCGTCGCGATGCATGCTGAGCCGTCCTGGAACTAGGTTCTTATCCGCCGAGGCCGCAGGCAGGGAATAGCGATCAGACTCGCTCCGAATCAGCGTCCCGCGCGCCACCATCTTCTGCAGCAGGGAATCGAGCTCGCGCCGCTCGTCCCCGCGCAGTCCCAGTTCCCGCACCAGCTGCTTGAACCCCGCAGCATGCTTAGCCTGTTTCGCAATGTGTTTGAGAATGGTCGAATCCGAGAGCATAGAAGGAAGCTGTCAGCTATCAGCCCCTTCGCCATTCGGCTCAGGGCAGGCTAAGAGCAGCTCTCAGCATAAATCATGGAAGAAAGTTTCCTGCCGCTTTGTCATCCTGAGCGAGGATTTTGCATCGCGAACGCGAAGCACAACCGTAGTCGAAGGATTCCTTTCACCACAGCGCGTCATCCGGCTTCGGCATTCTGCCCCACTGCCGGCCAGCCGAAGTTTCACCAGCTATCCCCGCCGCGGCGCGGCGGCCACGCCCCCAGCACTCGCCGGATCAACGCAATCTGCCCCACGTGATAGCTCGTGTGCGCCACCATCTGCCACAGAACGCCCTCGAGTGTGCCTGCAACATTCTTATCGCCCTCATGCGCGCTCTCGACTTCACGCCGTAGCTCTTGTGGAGAAGACTTCGCCAACTCGGCAAACTCCCCCAGCAACTCAACCATCCGCGTCCTCAGCCGATCCCACTCCCGTTCATCCGCAGACGGCGCAGACGGAAAGCTCTCCGCACTGTGTTCCGGATAAGCCGGCCTGTGCCCGCGAATGCGTCGCAGCTCATACTCCATCCAATAATCGATGTGAAAGACAAGCTGCCCGATGGAATGAGGAAATCCGGCAACCTGCCGCGCCGCCAGTTCCGCAGAAATATCTTCCACGCATGCGATGGGATCGGCATGCGCGCCCTTGCCGCGAAGCAGTTCCGTCAGTGCTTGCTGTGACATGGGAGATGGAATAAAGACAACCCTGTCATCCTGAGCGGAGCGAAGGACCTATGCATTCCATTGCCGCCGGCAAACTGCATGGGTTCTTCGCTGCGCTCAGAATGACAAACTAACTGGACTGCTACCAATAATCCGCGTTCATCCGTGCAAATCCGTGGCAAAGAAGTTACTCTTACCGCCCCGCGAAGTACTTCTCCTCCAGAATTTTCCGATGATGAAGCTCATGCCCCGCAATAATATAAGCCAGCGCCCGCACGCTCACTTCGTTCTTGTTCGCCACGCCGCGCCGCATCCACGCCGCCTCGTCCAGATTGCGCAGCAGGGTCAGCGTCGCCCGCCGCACCGCAATATAGTCTTCAATAATCTCCGCCAGCGGTGCGCTGGCAAACGGACCATGCTTCACATAATCATCCTGCTCGAAGCCCTCCATCGGAGTCTGGTCGCCGCGCGCAATCCGCAGCGCGCGATACGCGAAAATGCGCTCCGTGTCGCACACGTGTCCCAGCACTTCTTTGGCGCTCCATTTAGCGGGCGCATAGCGAAAATCCCCA
>JBEKWZ010000885.1:0-2605 GCA_049512555.1 Candidatus Sulfotelmatobacter sp.
CAGCTGGCACTCGCTTATGGAGAGTTCGAAAACCATAGTTATCCGGCGGTGATCGAAACGGCGCATCACGTGCATGAGCACAAACATAAGGGCGCAGCGCTGGTTCATTATTTTGCGGCCGGGGCCTGGGCGGCGCAGAACAATCTGGTGGAAGCTCAGCAGGAGATGGAAACGGTGCTGAAGGAGGATCCAAAATCAAGTTCGGCCGGCCAGATCCGCCAGATTGTGGAGCAGTTGAAGACGGAACAGGTGAAGCAGGCCGAGGCCAAGCTACACCCGGCTGAGACGCTGGCGCTCTCGCTCAACACAACAAACGCACCGCCTCCAGAACAGAAATTACGGCAGGCTCAACAAGTCTTGCAGGACATCAAAGAGAGAACGCAGATCGCGGAGGCAGAAGCGGAACCGGACGCGACTTGTTCGGATTGCGGCGCGAAGGCTGGCGCCGAGTCTGGGGTTGCGGAACCGGGCGTTGCGGAACCTGGTGTTGTAGGGTCCCGTGTCGCAGCGGATTTCAGTTCGGCGTTGAAGCGAGCCGGCCTGGATTCTCCTGGCTCGACGTTCCGCGCGGCGGTCGACGAGGTCACGATATTCTTCGCGGCTACCGACCATGGAAAGTCTGCGACGAACCTCACCGCGTCCGACATCGTTGTTCGGGACGACAACCGGCCTCCGCACGCGATCCTGGGATTCCGAAACGAGTCCCAACTGCCTTTGCGCCTGGGGCTGATCATCGATACCAGCAACTCGGTGAAGGACCGGATCTCATTCGAGGAGGCAGCGGCCACGAAGTTCCTGGAGACGGTGGTGACTGGCAAGGACGATCTGGCCTTTGTGGTTGGCGTGAACAACTCGGTGCTGCTGGTGCAGGATTTCAGCGGAGACCAGGCGCAGATCTCGCACGAGATTAATCAGCTCGCACCCGGCGGTGGAACCGCTCTGTGGGATGCGGTGTCGTTCGGAGCGGAAAAGCTTCGCGAACGGGTGGAAGGCAGGCCGGTCGCGCGGGTGCTGATCGTGATCAGCGACGGCGAAGACAACGCGAGCAGCGTCAGTTTGAAACAAGCCATCGCCAGCGCTCAACGCGGCGAAGTGGCCGTCTACACCGTCAGCACTCAGGATTACAGCCAGGAAGATCCGAGCGCCGAACTGGGCGACCATGCGTTGCGAGCGCTGTCGGAGTTGACTGGCGGCACGGCATTCATCCCGGGCTCGATCCGCGGCCTCAAGGGAAGCCTCAACGAGTTGCAGCAAGTCATCCGCGGACGGTATTTGGTCTCGTACAAGCCGGCGGCCTTTCAGCGGGATGGACGATACCGGGAGATCGACATCAAGGCCGAAAAAGACGGCCACAAGCTCAAGGTATACGCCCGCAAAGGCTACTACGCCGTTGCGGCGCAAGGCGATCCGGAAGAACGCTGATCAGGACGTCTGCTTTTCTCGGCACTCGCGATCGATAGCGGGCCCAGCGTCGACGATACCAGATTGCCCAGGTACCGCTCTCTGCCGACCGTCGGCTAAAGTGGGAGGGCGCTGGGAAAGCGCGTCTCGAAATCCAGCAAGCCGACCCAATCAGGCGTAAGGGTGACGCGAACCATCGTTGGGACCATCTTTCCCAACTGGTCAACCCAGGCTTTACCTTGCTCCGGGCCGAAGTAGCGCTCGGCAGCGAGGGCGTATTCGGGGACGATTCCGTTCACGGGTTCCAGGCGCGCCGTGCCACGAACCAGGAGCACTTTGTGAGGAAAGGTATTGTCGTCGATGGTGAGAGCGACTCGGGGATTCCTGGCAAGTGCCTTAAGCTTGGGCGCCTTGGGCGGAGTACCCATCACAAACTCCGCTCCGCTCCAGTGAAACCAGATCGGAACCACGCGCGGAGTGCCGTCGGTCCACACGTATGCGAGACGGGCGGGAATCCTGGATTTGAGAAGCTCTTGTGACGTGGGATGCTGCAGAAGTGCAAGATCCCCCTGTTTGACGGGCATATGGTCCTTTCGAATCCGACCGGGGTAGCCGACTGAAGCGCCCAATTTGTTCGGCGGATACTTCTCTGCGAGACTGAACCGGCCGCAGACAAAAGTCAAAGACAAAGTCAAAGGCTAAGTCAAAGGCAGCGGACAGTGCCTGCCGTGAGCTTCCCGAAGAGAGTGTCCGCTCTCCACACGTTCTAAATTGCGGGCTTGCGCTGGGCCGCTCCCAGTACGCTACCAGGCCCGGATTCCTGCACAAAGGCAACGACGCGGACGTTCTTGGGATCGATACCAGGCGCAAGTTTCAACTGCACGTCCTGGCTAAAGGCTTTTCCTTTGGCCAGCTTCCCTACCTTTGTGAGCTGCTGCACGACGGCCACGTGGATCAAGTGCTTCCCACCGTTTTCGCCTTTCAAGACCTGCGACTCGACGTGATCGAGAGCGACCGCGACATAGACGTCGCCGCCGTGTTTCTCAGAATTCACATCCGTTTCGATGTGCGCGCGCAGTACGGTCGGACTGCCGGGGGCGACAGTGACCTCGCCGATCCGCACCGGAACCTTGGGCGTTGCAGCAGCCTTCGTAATGACATCCGTGATCTGCTGCGCATCGCCCTTCGCCTGGCCTCCGTCCAC
>JBEKWZ010000886.1:0-2601 GCA_049512555.1 Candidatus Sulfotelmatobacter sp.
GCTTGCCTTCGTGGCGAAACGCCACGCGGTGCTTGGCGGTCGACAGCGCACTGGCTTCGAGTAGCGGCTTCTCCACGCCCGATGACTGTTTGCGCATGGCATCGAGCGACTGGCGAATCACGGCCGGCCGCACACTCATGGCGCACAGGTCGCGAACTTTCTTGATTTCGAGGAGATCGGAAAATGAATAGGCTTCGGCAGACACTACCAAGCCATTCCGCTCCCAGTTGGCCAACTGGCGCGGCGTTACGTGCAGAATGCGCAGTAAATCAGCTCGGCTGTACACAGGATTACAAACGCCTTACTACGAACGTTCGCGAACATTATCTTCAACTTGCGGCAGCAAACGCAACAGCAAACAGTGCAAAAGTCTGTGGAGAACCTGGTTAATTTACATGCAACGGGAATGGTGCAATCGCGCCCCAGCGGCTAAAGCCGTATCAGTTTTGCCTGTTTCACGCGGCGCTAAAGCGCCGCTCTTCCACAGGGGTGTATCGTTCAAGGTCTTTCATCGATTGCTACACCGTCGCGACGGCCGCCTGGTAATCTTCGTAAGTGCCCTTGAAGTCGGTAATTTTGTGGTCGTTCTCGAAGTGCCAGATCCGGGTGGCAACTTCGTCGATCAAGTCATGATCGTGGGTGACCAGAAAAACCGTCCCCTGATAGCGCTGCAAAGAAATATTCAGAGCATTAATCGATTCCAGGTCGAGGTGGTTCGTGGGCTCGTCGAGCACCAGCACGTTCGGCTTCTGCAGCATCAGTTTGCAGAAAAGCAGGCGCGCGGCCTCGCCGCCGGAAAGAACGCTGGTCGACTTCGTCGCCTCTTCGCGCTGGAAGAGCATCTGACCAAGGATTCCTCGAAGTTCTTCCGTCACCGCCGCGTCGTCCCATTGATGCAGCCACTCGATTGCGGTCGTGCCGCCCTCGATCAGGCTGCGGTGATCCTGCGCGAAGTAGCCGATCGAGGCTTCATGTCCCCAGATCACTTTGCCGGAATCGACGAACGGGCCGTCGTAACCGCTGGTCTTGCGCAACTCGGCGTCGGGCGTGGTCGGCGAGTTCGCCAGCAGGGCGTTCAACAGAGTCGTCTTGCCGGCACCGTTGCGACCCATGAGCGCGATCCGCTCGCCTCGCGTGATGCTGGCCGTGAAGTCGCGAATGACCTGCTTGTCGCCGTAGCCTTTGCTCAGATGCTGAACTTCCAGAATGTGTTTGCCCGACGGCCGCTTCTGCTCAAACTTGATGAACGGGCGGGCGATGTTTGATCGGGCGAGTTCAGTGACTTGCAGCCGCTCGACTTCCTTGCGGCGTGACTGCACCTGGCTTGACCGCGTGCCGGCGGCGAAACGCGCGATGAATTCATTCAACTGCGAAATCTTTTTTTCGCGCTGCGCATTCTGCGATTCGATCTGCGACCGCACCTGCGTCTTGGCCACCACCATGTCGTCGTACGTGCCGGTGTAAGTGATGATGGTTTCGTAATCGATGTCCGCAATGTGTGTGCAAATGCTGTTCAGAAAATGCCGGTCGTGCGAGATGGCGATCACAACGCCGTCATAGACATTCAGAAATCCCTGCAGCCAATGGATCGAATCGAGGTCGAGGTGGTTTGTGGGTTCGTCGAGCAGCAGGGCTTGCGGATGCCCGAACAAAGCCTGCGCCAGCAGCACGCGGACTTTCTGCCCGCCCTGCAACTCGCCCATTTTGCGCGCGTGCAGCTCATCGGGAATGTCGAGGCCTTGCAGCAGAATGGCGGCGTCGCTCTCGGCGGTGTAGCCGTCTTCTTCGCCGACGATGCCTTCGAGTTCGCCGAGCTTCATGCCGTCGGCGTCGGTCATCTCAGGTTTCTCGTAAATGGCGTCACGTTCCTGCATGGCCGCCCACAGCCGCTTGTTGCCCATGATGACGGTGTCGATCGCGGAATAAGCGTCGAAGGCAAATTGATCCTGGCTCAGCACTCCGAGTTTGCGCGGGCGGACCACCGTGCCCTTTTGCGGCTCCAGTTCGCCGCTCAACAACTTCATGAAAGTGGATTTGCCCGCGCCGTTGGGCCCGGTCAGGCCATAGCGCTTGCCCGGCGTAAACGCCGTCGAGACTTCGTCGAACAGTATTTTGGCGCCGTAGCGCATGGACACATTGCTGACTGAAAGCATGGTTTCTTTGTAACTTCTTCAGGACCTGCGAGGAATTCCGCCAAGACGGTGCGCAGCTGGAGTTAATAGAATACCATGCCGCCCGCCTTAATTCATGCCGCCCACGGGTTGATAACGGTGGCGGAGATATCGGCGAAATGTGTCAGGTTACGGGTCGCCAGGCTGGCGCGATGCGCCAACACGATGCCGGCGATCATGGTATCTCGCAGTTCGCCAACTCGCCCTTTCTTTTGTCGCAAGCCGGTAAGCTCCGCCGCCAGCCGAGCGGCGTGCTCATCGAACGCTGCGATTCGATGGTCGATCCGGTCCAGCAGTCGCTCGAAGTCTTCCGCCAGCGAAACTCTCTTCTTTCCCTGGGGCATGATTTGCAATCCGGTCTGGATCTCAAGGACGGTTATGGAGCTCGTCCAGATCGAGGTCTGAGGCAGGCGATCCATCCAAGACACCA
>JBEKWZ010000887.1:0-2600 GCA_049512555.1 Candidatus Sulfotelmatobacter sp.
ACTGAGCTGGCTGCCCAATTCGCAGAACGGCCTGATGGTGGGAGATTACGTCGCGACGGCGTTCACCAACGGCGTGCCCCACGGAGTATTCGCAGTGGCGTCGGCAAGTTCAGGAAGCACTTATAGCGAGGCGATCTACACCGGGCAGGGACTGACCGTGACTGCGGCAGGACGGCAGTTGTCGGCCGCAGGCGATAAGCCGCTGCACAAATTGTCAGACAAGATCGAGCAGGAGCGGCCGGAGAAAGGCGGGATTCCGCCATCGCGGAGCGGCCGTCAGCGGCGAACGAAATAAGTTCGATCAAAATAAGTTCGGGCGAAATAAATTCGGCCGAAATAGGTTCGACCGAAATAGGTTCGATCAAGAAGATACAGCCTGCCGCTCCGGCGCTCTCTTTTTCATCGCCCGGAGTGCGATGACGACGGCCGCCGACGCTAACGAGAACTCGCTGTTCGAGCACGGCGCGATCTCGGCCTCGATGGATACGCCAGAATTCGCCTTCCTCACCAATTCCGCCGCAACCAGATGAAAACGGGCGTGCTCGAACTTCAGCTTGGTGAACTCGGGGAAATCCGAGTAACGTGCACCCGCGCTATAGATCCATTGTCCCAGCTCACATTTATAGTCGAGACTGACCTCCGCGGGGTTCAGGCTAAAGTCGTGTTTGGCCAATGAGGTGCGCAGCCGGTGCTTCCACCTGCTGTGAATACCAATCGCTTCGTCAAAATCCATTGCGGCACCTGCGGGAGGGCGTTCCCCGTCCTTTGATATCGGCCGGAAGGACAACAAGGTTGAGCGAAGCGAGGACTGCGGATGTGACGAAAAGATTAGGGCAACTTTAGTTTCGGGCGCGTTTAGTTTCGATCGTTCGTATCGATGCCGAAACCCAGGATCGCGGTGACTTCTACCGGTTGGTCGCCGCGCATGGCAGGCTGAAACTTCCAACTGCGCAGGGCGGTCATGACTTTTGCGGTCATGTCGGCGGGTCCAGACTCGCGTACCCGCAAGCCTTTCAAGTTGCCGGCGGTATCGAGCGTGCAGGAGATCACCAGGCGCGCGTGTGGCAGGCCGTCGGGAAGTTCGGTACGGATGCTCTGCGGGGGGTTGATTCCGCCCGGTTGATTGCTGGGAACGGCTTCACTGTACTGCATGACGACCTGACCCACAGAAGTATCGATATAACCTGTGTAAGTTTGGCCGTGCATCAGGCTCTTGTAAGGCTCGAAAGCCCCGCCGGACGAGGCGGTCGCAACGATCGTGACGTCCAAGGTCTTGCTGTGTTTGATCGCAGGCGTGCGCCCGGGTGCGACGGCTTCACCGCCGGAGGGATCCGATCCGAAGCTGGGCAGATTGACAACGGTGTTGCCGCCACTGATATCTACGCCGGGGACGGCAGGAGAGCCCGAGGGCGCGCTTCCCGCCCCGCCCGGGCCGGCGGTCGGCGAGATGCCGGCGCGCGAGCTTGGATCGGAACCATGTCCGGTGTCAGTTCTGCCAGCGCCGGAGCCTGCACCGTTCAGGCCGCTGCCGGGACCGTTGCCCCGGCCGATGCTGGCGCCAGCTCCAGCGCCACCCAGGCCGGGTTTGTTTCCGCCGGAGGGAGACATGGCGAGCGAGCCGATTCCTCCGCTGCTGGGCAGGCCGACCTTCGGGCCCGGCTGGCTTGAAATTACTGCACCGGCGTTGGCCCCGCTGCCTCCGCTAGTGGGCGGGGCGAGGGGCGCGCCAGCGTCCAGCGGCGCGCCCAGGCCAGGGCCCTTGCGGCCCGAGCCTGCTGCGAGACTCGGCGGGGGTGGGACGACGTTATTTGCGAGCACCGAACTGGCTGCTGCTTTACCCGTACCCCCGGTTCCGGAGAGTGAAGGCGGAGGCGGAACGACGCTGGGCGCGCCCACCGCCGGAGCAGACACCCCGACACTGCGGTTCGAAGTGTTGGTGGAGCCCGCAATCGAAGGCGGCGGAGCAACCACACTGGGAGAGGGCGCGGCTGAAATTCCGTTGCGAGTGCCGCGGGGCAGGCCGCCTGCGCTAACCGCCGGCGGGGGCGCCACGACGTTGGCCGCAAGCGAGCTTCCGACTGCGTCCCTGGGCCGGCTAGCAGAAAGCGCTGGCGGCGGGGGCACGACTTCGGAAGGGCCAAAGATTTTACCTATCACGCTGCTCAGGAACGATCCGCTGGCCGACTGCGTTGGCGGCGGGGGCACAACCGTCTTCGACGAATCGGGAATGCTGCCGCTGGAGGGGCGCCGCATGTCTTGCGCGACGTCGGCGGAGGGCGGCGGCGCGATCACCGCAGGCGCGGGCATGCTTAACTTGGAGTTGCGCGTGGAGGCACGCTCCGGAGCGGATACCGGCGGTGGAATTACGGCCGGGTTCATCATCTGTACGGGCGGAGTGGAAATCTCGCGACTCACTCCACGGGGCACGGGTGGAATGACGTTGGCGGCCAGCGCCGGAGTTGAGCGTGCCTGATCACGGTTGATGCTGGGAGCGGGCGCCACTACGGATGGATTCAGAGATGGCGCAATCGACGTGCGGTCGCGCGCCACGTTGGGCGCGGGAGGAATTACGGCCGGCCCCAGCGCTGGAGCCACCAGAG
>JBEKWZ010000888.1:0-2595 GCA_049512555.1 Candidatus Sulfotelmatobacter sp.
GCTGATGACGAGTTCAGAATCTCCGAATGGCCAGATCATCCTGCTTTTCATTTTCGGCGCCATTATCGCGGGCGCCATGCTGTGGTCGCTGCTTCCGCGGCCAGACAAGTTCAAGGCTCCGGGGCTGCTGATCGAGCCCGCCAGCCAGCCCCGCCTGTTTGCCGAACTGGAGAACATCGCCGGTTCGCTCGACGAACCAATGCCCAGCGAGGTCTATCTGATCGGCGACGTCAACGCCTGGGTGGCCGATCGAGGCGGGCTGATGGGTTTCGGCAGCCGGCGCGTGATGGGTTTGGGATTGCCTCTGCTGTCCATCCTGACTATCTCTCAGTTTCGGGCCGTGCTGGCTCACGAATTTGCCCACTACTACGGGGGCGATACCAGTCTCGGCCCCTGGGTTTACAAAACGCAGACCGCCATCGTTCGTATTTTTCAGAACATCGGGTCGGTCGGACAACTGGCGCGAATCGCCATTCTCGGCGTGATGTACCTGGTGGTAGCGACGCTGATGAAGTGGTACTTCATCGTATTCCTGCGGGCGATAAAACTGGTGTCGAGGCAGAAAGAGTATCGCGCCGACGAACTGGCCTGCCTGATCGCAGGCCGCCAGCCGTTGGTCGACGGACTGCGCGCGATTCACGGCGCGGCACAGGCCTGGCCAGCCTTTTGGAAAACTGAACTCGCCCCCATGCTGAGTCAGGGAGCTGTCCCCGGCATTGGGGACGGGTTCGCACAATTCGTCTCGGTCCCCATGATCAACGAACAGATTCAGAAGAACCTCGAGCAGCATATCCGCGAAGCGAAGACGAATCCGTATGACACGCATCCGCCGCTGCGGGACCGCATAGCCGCCACTGAAAAGCTGCCGGCGGTGTCCGTTGCCGAAGACCCGAAGCCCGCCCGCAGTCTGCTGGACCAGGCAGACGCCCTCGAACTGCGATTTCTCGAAAAGATGAATCCCGACATGAAGCCGGGCACGCTGAAATGTGTTTCCTGGGATGAAGTTGGAACCCGCGTGACCATCCCCGCCTGGAAGCGATTTACTTCGGAGTATTCTGCGCCGCTGCAAGGAGTGACTGCCGAGTCCTTGCCCGATCAGATTCCGAAATTGCGGCAAATCGGTTCCGGCATCCGCGACCCGAAAGGTATGTTGCTCGACCCGCAGCAGCGCACGCAGCGCGCCGCCTACCTGTTTGGTGCGGGCCTTGCGCTGGCTCTGATCGATCAAAGGTGGACGCTGCATTCCGGCCCCGGTACCTTCCATCTGCAGCGGGATACTGAACAGTTGAATCCGTTTATGGTCGTCGAACAACTGATGTCCGGCAAACTCTCTGCGCAGGACTGGATTACGAAGTGCAACGCACTCGGCATTGGCCGGCTTGTGCTCGCCCCTGCAGCCCAGCAACAACTCGACCTGCTCAAAGGAACCGGGGCTGCCTCGTAGATCAGCTCGTAGATTAACGGGGGACCATTTCAACGCCCCAACACAGATGCGGGCGCGGTTCGCGTACACTCGTTTTCGCAAGGATTCCACTCATGGCTTCGGTCACGGCGCTGCTGCACACGGAAAATGATGCACTGCGGCTCGGGCGCGCTCTGGAGACGCTCTACGCTTGCGACGCCATTCTCATCGTGGACCATGGCTCGCGCGACGCCACCGTGCGCGTCGCGCGCGAGTATGGCGCGAAGGTCGTGGCCGCCGCGCCTGGAGCGTCGCCCGAAGACTATCTCCGAACCGCCACCGCGAACTCAACGCACTCTCGCCAATCTGCGAGTTCGGATTGGATTCTCTGTCTCGACCCTCGCGAATCGCTGACCGAGAAGCTGGCAGCCAGTTTGTTTGAGTGGAAATCAGAATCGTTTCATACCCGCGCCAATGAGGCGCCCATATTCTCCGTCTTTGTGCGGCAAGAGACGGCGCAAGGCTGGATGCAAATTCCAGCCCCACAAACCCGCCTCGTTCCCCATACTTGGAACCTGTGGAATGAAAGGTTCCCCGTCAACGACGCTTCGGCTCTCGCGCTGGAGGGAGAGTTGTTACGCTTCGTTTTCCCCTAAAGGCTCAATCTGGAACAGCCTGTGGCTTGGTAAAATCCTCCTCGAAACGAGGCTGCCCCACTCACCTGTCCCAACATTTGTGATTCTGATCACCGACGTGCAGCCGGCCCGCACATAGACTAAGTTGTTTGGCAGTTTTGGGCTAAATAAGCCCAGGAGGAAGATATGCGTGTAATGAAATTCATTAGTCTAGCTTTGATTCTGATTGCGATTTCCGCGTTCGCTGTCGCGCAGGATGCCCCGGCACAGACCTCAACCACGGTGAAGCATGTTCCCATCACCACCACTCCGTCGAACTCGGGCAAGGATATGTTCAACAGTTATTGCGCCGTCTGCCACGGTAAAGACGGCAAGGGCGGCGGCCCCGCAGCACCGGCCATGAAAACTCCCCCTACCGACCTGACCGTTCTGGCCAAGAGCAATGGCGGAAAATTCCCGTCGGCGCACGTCGCTGCGGTCATTCGTGGGCAGGCCACCACGGTGTCCCACGGCAGCCAGGATATGCCGGTCTGGGGTCCACTGTTCTCCAGCATCAGC
>JBEKWZ010000889.1:0-2593 GCA_049512555.1 Candidatus Sulfotelmatobacter sp.
GCCCCGTGATTCAGGAAGGGCCCGCACCGGCACGGTCGCAGTCGAAGCCGAAGCCATCCCTGCCCAGCCGGATCGCCGTGATTGGGAATTATCTTCCCCGACACTGTGGGATTGCCACATTCACCACCGACCTATGCAGCGCCATTGCCGCAGAGTACGGGACGGCTCGACTGTTGGCGCTCCCCGTCAACGACACCGAAGAAGGTTACGATTATCCCGCACGCGTGCGATGGTCGCTTGCCCAGGACGACGTGAAGTCCTACCAGGAAGCCGCTGAATTCCTGAACTTCAACAACATCGACATGGTGTGCCTGCAGCACGAGTATGGAATCTTCGGCGGCCCGGCCGGGAGCCACATTTTGCACCTGCTGCGTGGACTGAAGATGCCCGTGGTGACGACGCTGCATACGGTTCTGCGAGAGCCAGATCCCAACCAGTTGATGGTCATGGAAGAGATCGCTGAGCTCTCCGACCGGCTCATTGTCATGAGCCAGCTTTCGTCCCAGTTTCTGCAGGAAATCTTTAAAGTGCCGGGTAGCAAGATCGACATGGTGCCGCATGGAGTTCCCGATCTGCCATTCCTGGATCCAAATTTCTACAAGGACCGCTTCGGCGTGGAAGGAAAAGCGGTTCTGCTCACGTTCGGGTTGTTGTCGCCGAACAAGGGAATCGAAAACGTAATTCAGGCGCTGCCGCAGATTCTGTCCAAGCACAACAATGTTGCGTATATCGTCGCGGGCGCGACTCATCCTCACATTCTGCGTCGCGAAGGGGACAAGTATCGAGCCAGCTTGCAGGCTTTGGCGAAAGAAATGGGCGTGGAATCGCAGGTCATCTTCCACAATCGCTTCGTCAGCCCCGAAGAAATGGTTGAATTCATCGGCGCCGCCGACATTTACATCACGCCTTACCGGCATGAAGCGCAGGTGGTTTCCGGCACGCTTGCCTATGCTTTAGGAGCGGGCAAGGCGATCATCTCGACTCCCTATTGGCACGCCATCGAGTTGTTGGACGATCGCCGAGGCGCCCTCGTCCCATTCGAAAATCCCGACGCGATTGCGCAGAAGACAATTGAACTGCTGGACACACCCGCGATTCGCCACGCCATGCGGAAGCGCGCCTATCTGTTCGCACGCGAAATGGTCTGGAAAAGAGTCGCACAAGGTTACATGGAGAGCTTCGCGCGAGTGCGCAGCGACCGCATGGAGAGTCCAAAAGTGCAGTTCTCGGCCCGGATGACGCACAAATCGCTGGATCAATTGCCGGAGCTGAAGCTGAATCAGTTGAGCCGGATGACCGACGACACCGGAATGCTACAGCACGCGATCTTCACGATCCCGAACCGCAGAGAGGGCTACACCACGGACGACAATGCTCGCGCCCTCATACTTGCCGTGATGCTGGAGCAGCTAAATCTGGAGCAATTGGATCTGGAACGCTCGGACAATTATCGGCGTGGAAAATCACATTTACCTTTCACGAATTCACCCAGTCTGTACCTGTCATTTCTGGAGCATGCCTTTAGTCCGGCGAAAGGGAGATTCAAGAACTTTCTCCGCTACGATCGCCGGTGGAACGAACCGGTTGGCTCGGAAGACTGTCATGGGCGGGCCCTATGGGCCCTTGGAACGGTCTTAGGTCGATCTGAGGACCAGGGATTGAAGGGCGCTGCCGGCCGGCTGTTCGAGTTTTCTTTACCTGCAGTGCTGGAATTCCACAGTCCGCGAGCCTGGGCCTACGCGCTGCTCGGAATTCAGGAATATCTCACCTCGTTTCCCGGAGATCGTGACGCGCAGAAAGTGCGATCCGCGCTCAGCCGCCGATTGCTCGAAATGTATGAATCAATTCGGCGCTCCGATTGGAAATGGTTCGAGAACGTTCTGGCCTACGGAAACGCGAGATTGCCCCAAGCCCTGTTGCGGGTGGGTTCCGCTGGCTCGGACGATCGAATGGTTTCCGCCGGCCTCGAATCACTTGATTGGCTGTCACAAACTCAACACTGCGAAATCAATCGCCATTTTGTGCCGATCGGTTCGCAAGGTTTCTATCATCAGGATGGTGAGAAGGCCCGCTTCGATCAGCAGCCGCTTGAAGCCGCTGGCGCGGTTTCAGCATGTCTGCAAGCGTACCGCATCACTGGCGATGGCCGCTGGCGCAGTGAAGCCTGGTCGGCGTTCAACTGGTTCCTGGGCGACAACGATCTTCAACTGCCTCTTTATGATTCTGTCACCGGCGGTTGCCGTGACGGTCTGCATCCCGACCGCGCCAATGAAAATCAGGGGGCTGAATCAACACTATCGTTCCTGATGGCATTGCTCGAAATGCGAACTCTGCAAGCGCCCGAACAAAAGGAAATCCTTTCATGACCGCACCCGCAGAAAAGCCAGTGAGCCTGTTGAGTACTCCCTTCGAGCCACTGCTTCTTCGCCATCCCTCGAACCCGATCCTGACCAGTAAAGACTGGCCATATCCCATTAACAGCGTTTTCAATGCGGGGGCAACGCTACTGGCGGACGGCACGACCCTGCTGCTGTGCCGCGTGGAAGATCGGCGCGGGTTGTCGCACCTCTGCGCGGCACGCTCTCGCAACGGT
>JBEKWZ010000890.1:0-2593 GCA_049512555.1 Candidatus Sulfotelmatobacter sp.
ATCGAGGCCCTGGTGGAGGAATTCGAACCGTTGCGGAAGATCGATTCGACGTTCGTGAGACGCGGGTCCGTGGCGGAGCAGGTGAGATCGGTGATCGAGGAGCAAGGCATCGATCTCCTGGTCATCGGCACGCACGGACGCGGAGGGCTGCAGAAACTAGCCCTGGGCTCGGTGGCGGAAGAACTGTTACGGATAGCACCCTGCCCAGTCATGACGTTGGGACCGAGGGCAGAGATTACCCCGGTTCATCACGGACCTGAATTTCATGGACCTGAGTTTCATGGACCTGGATTTCATGGACCTGGATTTCACAAGATTTTGTTTGCGACCGATTTTGGCAAGGGATCCATGAAGGCGCTGCCGCTCGCGCTGGCGCTGGCCAGAGCGGGGCACGCGAAACTTACGCTGCTGCATATGATGCCCCTGCCCACGACGTCGACGAGTCTGTCGGCGTACGTCCCGGCGGCGGAGGCCGCCAACGAGTTCGAACAGTGGGAGCACACATCCCGCAAGCGGGCAGTGCAAGAGTTGAAAGATTGTCTGCCCGCGGAAACGGGCCTGGAGCAGGAACCCAGGTACGTGGTGGGAACGGAGTTCCTGGCCGAGGGAATCCTGACGGCAACCACCAATTACGGAATCGATTTGATTGTGATGGGAGCGAACCACACCGCCTCGGCCAGAATGGCGGCCCATATTCCATGGACCTCGGTGCACGAGGTCATACGGAATGCACCGTGCGGGGTATTAACGGTTGCGGGATAAAAGGGCGTGCTCGGCGGGGATGAAAGATTCCCGGCGACGGAGTCACACGCGCCTCACTGCGTTCGGCGGGACGGACGAATGCGTCCGTCCCCACACGTCCTAATCGTGCAATCAGGACTGGACGATTTTTTCCAGCGCCGGCCGGTTGCGGATGATCAGGGTCGATCCCTTGAGTTGCAGCAGCTGTTTCTTCTTGAATTCAGAAAACAAGCGGCTCACCGTCTCGCGGGTGGTTCCGATGATCTCCGCAATCTCCTCGTGGGTCAGCGTAAGCTTGACCTGTGAAGACCCGTCGCCCTGCGGCGCCTTGGTCGACCAGGACAGCAGAAGCTTGGCAAACTTTTCCGATGGCGAGGTACTGAGACCGAGCGTGCGGATCTCCTCGTAGGCGGTGTAATAGTTGCGGCTCAACTGTTCGGCGACGCGCAAGGCCACTTCCCCGTTGTCCTTCAGAAATTGAATTAAAGATTCGCGGGGAATAAAGTTGGCCTGGCCGGGTTCCATCATCTCGGCCGTCACTTCATACGGACGGTTGGAAACCACCGAATTCAGGCCGAGAACATCGCCTGACTCGGAAATTTTTGTGATGATGGTTTTGCCTTCGCGGGACGAGGTGGAAAGTTTTGCCTTCCCGGCGCACAGTACAAAAACCCCACGGGGTTGCTGCCCTTCAATGAAGAGCATCGCTCCCTTGGGATAGACGGCGGTGGATTTGATTTCGTTGAGACGTTGTCCAGCTAGTACTGAAAGATTGCAGAATAGATGTTCTTCCCTCACCGGACAGGTCATGTAGTTATCAAGAATATTGAGACCATAAGGGGCGCGCACTGGAGCACCTCTTTCTGCACGAATTGTAGCACCGCATTTACGCCTGTGATCGTCATCACCAGTGCACGTGATCGAGGGCACAGTGCGATCACAGACGCGCGGAAGAAACTGTGTCAGTATGGGTAAAGTGTGTGCCAGAAGCATGGTTCCGGCGCTCGCTGAATTTGTGAAAAAATGTGTGCAGTTGCGTTCACGGAAATGTGCGCAGCTGTTCACGGAGGAATGCAGTGAGCGAGGTACCGCCCCCCATCGTGCCGTCGCCCGTCGGCAAGCTCTACACAGCGCCTCCGGCCCAGGCGGGACTCGATTCGCTGTTTCGGCCGCGCTCGGCGGCAGTGATCGGAGCCACCGATCGCCCTGGGACGGTGGGCCGCAGCGTGGTTTCGAATCTGCTGGCGAGCAAGTTTCCCATCAAAGTCTATGCCGTGAATCCCAGTCACGGCGAAGTGCTCGGGCTCAAAACCTATAAACATATCGGTGACATCGCCGGCGGAGTCGACCTGGCCCTGGTGGTGACGCCGGCGCAGACCGTGCCCGAAATTATTGGAGAGTGTGTCGACGCGGGCGTGAAATCCGCGGTGGTGATCTCAGCGGGATTTCGCGAACAAGGCCGCGACGGGGCGCTGCTGGAAAAAGAAATTCAGAAACATCTGCGGCGCGGCGGTCTGCGGTTGATTGGACCCAACTGCATGGGGTTCATGAATCCGACGATTGGATTGAACGCGACTTTCGCGAAGGCGATGCCGCAGAAAGGCAGCGTTGCATTCTTAAGTCAGAGCGGAGCGCTGCTGACGGCGATTCTTGACTGGAGCCTGCATGAGCAGGTGGGCTTCAGCGCCTGCGTTTCCACCGGCTCGATGCTCGACGTGGGCTGGGGCGATTTGATTTATCACTTCGGGGACGATCCCCACACCAAGAGCATTCTGCTCTACATGGAGTCAGTGGGAGATGCGCGCTCGTTTCTTTCCGCGGCGCGGGAGATCGGACTGAGTAAGCCCATCAT
>JBEKWZ010000891.1:0-2590 GCA_049512555.1 Candidatus Sulfotelmatobacter sp.
GCAGTAGATTCCCGCCTGCGGCGTTAGTCCCGAAGCAATGGCAAACGCCATCGCCAGCGGCAGCGCCACCAAACCCACGGTGACTCCGGCAATCAGATCCAGCAGAAACTTGTGACGGTCGTAGTCACGAAGACACAGCACAGACTTCGGAAGCCAATTATCGTTCAAGGAAATGCTCAGGAAAGCACGCGCCATTCTGACATTATCGCCCCACCCGCCGGAATCGAGTAGATGACCGAGGTACGCGGCATGTGATTTCGCTTGGCACAGAGCAGGGTGCCCCATGTCTCACGTCCCTTGCGAGACGTGGAAATCTTGTTCCTGCACGCAGAATCCGCAGCGATTCTTCACCCCTGTAAAATCCCCACATGCACTTCCTCCGCACCGTGGGATGGCTAGCCTGCGTCGTCTATTCCACCATCCCGCTCTTCTGGCTGATGATCCATCCTAGAGCGCACCGCTGGCGGGAGCGCGAAGGTTCGCCCTTCCGTGTGCTAGTCCCCGCCTGGATCGTCATGTGGATCGGCATCGGCGCCCTCACCGGCCCATGGCGCGCCGCAACCTTCTATTCGACGCCCTGGTCGTGGCTTCCCGCAGCGCTCCTGTTCGCCGCAGGCATCGTGATCTATTTCAGTTCAGGCGCCCACTTCAGCTGGAGGCAACTCGGAGGTCTTCCCGAACTCCGTCCCGGAAACAGAGACCAGCGTCTTGTCACCACCGGCATCCGCTCCCGCGTCCGCCATCCTGTCTATCTCGCCCATCTCTGCGAAATGCTGGCTTGGAGCGTCGGCACCGGCCTCGCCGTCTGCTGGCTGCTCACGGCCTTCGCCATCGCTACCGGCGCAGTGATGATCCACATGGAAGACGCCGAGTTGGAAAGGAGGTTCGGCGAAGAGTACGTCGCATACCGCAGGCGCGTGCCAGCGGTGCTGCCAGGTTTTTAGTCGCAGGTGGATAATGTAGAAGTGCCGTTCACGCTAGCCCATGCCGCCGCCGCTCTCCCGTTTCGCCGCTGGCGCCTTGTCCCTTCTGCTTTAGTGATCGGCACATTCGCCCCTGATTTCGAGTACCTTATTCGCTTCTCCGCGCGTGGCCGCTTTGGGCACACGCTAGTCGGCTCTTTCATCCTGACTCTTCCGCTGGCATTGTTGGTTCTGTGGGTTTTCCACGCTTTCGTCAAGCGGCCAACTGTTGCGCTCTTGCCAGAAGCTCTCCAGCGCAGGGTGCAAGATCATCTCGATGAATTCCGTTTTGGCGGGGCGGCTCGCTTCGCGCTGATCGTCGCTTCAATTCTGCTGGGAATCGCGACGCACTTGTTGTGGGACTCGTTCACACATTCCAACACCTGGCCTTACCGGCACTGGTCCGTTCTCAGACAACCGTTCACCTTGCCAATCGTTGGGCCGCTCCCGCTCTACAAGATCCTCCAGCATGCGAGCACGATCGCCGGAATTGCAATTCTCTCGGCATGGCTGGTGCACTGGTACCGTACCACCCAACCTTCCGCCCAGCTCAGAAAATCGCTCTCTCCCAGCCGGAAGACAGCGGTCATCGCCGTTGTGGCGACCGTCGCCCTCGTGGGAGCCGTCGCGCGAGCGATTGTGGGAACCGGCGTGCCAACTGGCCATTCCGCCTTCAACAGATTCATTGTCCAGGCGGTGGTCACCGCCATGGCTCTGGTCTGGTGGCAGCTCGTAGCCTATGGAGTTGCCGCTAAGTCCACCGTAAGAGAGCGCCAGCTATAATCCGATTTGGCTGGAAGCTGGTAGTTCAAAGCTCACAGCTCGTAGCTCGTAGCTCATGCGCTTCGAACTCTTCATCGCGACCCGTTACCTGCGAGCCAAGCGCCGCCAGGCCTTCATCGGCATCATCACCGGCATTTCCATCGCCGGAGTCGCTGCCGGTGTTGCCTCGCTCGTGGTCGCCATGGCCATCACCAACGGATTTCGCCAGGACCTCCAGCAGCGCCTGCTCGGTTCCACATCGCACATCAGTCTGCAGCGCATCGCCGACGACGGCATCAAAGACTGGCCCGCGCTCATGGACCGCCTCGCGAAACAGCCGCACGTCGTAGCCGCCGCCCCGGCAATTTTCGAGCAAGTCCTGATCTCGCGCGGTCCGCGCGCTCGCGGCGCTGTTCTCAAAGGCATGATCCCCAAGTACGAGCGCCAGGTAGGCGACCTGTTAACCACAGTGAAGGAGGGATCGGCAGAAGCCCTCGAAGATGCTCGTGTGGGCGCGGGCGACTCGCCCGCGCAGTCCAGCACTACGACTCCAAACAACTCTCCCGACTCCCTCGCAGCCGTGGCCCAGCGCATCTCCGCTATGCCGCCCATCGTCCTCGGCAAAGACATGGCCGACAACCTCGGCGCCAAAATCGGAGACTCTGTCCTGGTGACCAGTCCCCAAGGCGAACTCACGCCCTACGGGATGGCCCCAAAATACACGCGTTTTCGCGTCGTCGGAATTTTCAACTCCGGTTTCTACGACTACGACTCCAGTTGGGCGTTCGCGCGCCTCTCCGATGCGCAGCGCCTGTTCGGCCTCGGCGATCTGGTCTCGGTGCTCGAATTCAAAATCGACGATCTCG
>JBEKWZ010000892.1:0-2587 GCA_049512555.1 Candidatus Sulfotelmatobacter sp.
ATTGACGAAGTGGTGCAGCATCTCGGCACCCGAAATAACGGGCTCTACACCAATGAGTGGATTATTGGCGATGCGAAAACCAATGAAATCGCCATCTACGATCTCGGCACCAAGCACACGCGACTGTGGCGCAGTTCGAAGAACGAATGGTTCGGCGACACTCCGGGATTCTACTGGGGCGACAACAACGCCAAGGATCTGGAGGTTCGTGTTGAGGACTATCCCGATCCGCAGGAAGATGCTGGTTACATTCCGTACGTTCCTGGCCCTCGCGACCTGGCCTGGCAGAATCTGTATCGCAAGTATCGCGGCCAGATCGATGAGCAGTTTGGCTTCCTCGCGTTTCGCACCGCACCGCTGGTCAGCAGTTCCACCATGGATGCGAAAGTGGTCACGTCAGATATGGCTTCGCACCTGATGGTGTGGGCCGCGATCGGCAAGCCCAATCAGCGGGAGTGGCTGCCGAGGAAGTGGGATTCTGCCAAAGATGACGGGCTCTACCCGTCGGGATATTACCTGTTCACACAGGAGCCGTCGGCGAGCCTTCGCGCGGCGATCGAGCGAAATGAAAAGGACCGCCTCATGACATTGGCGAAGGGGCCGAAGAGTGGCTCTGCAGCAGACGCATATCCTCACTCGGGTGATCCTCCATCGGGCGATCCTCCATCGTATGACGGGCGGCTATGGAAGGGTTGGGTGCTGCCTGCAACCGATGCCGACAGTTGGTTTGTCGCCGGTTCTGCAACCTACCACGGCGTGCTGCAATCCGCGAAGATGGAAGAGGCGTTGGACAGCCAGCGCGCGACTTGGCGCCGATTGGAATTAATCCCCGATACTCCCGCGAACCATTTTCAGCGAGAGCGAGCCCGGGGCGTCTTGTTTCTGGATTCGCTGCGCCGCAAGATGGGCGACGCCGCGTTTCTTAAACTCATGAACGACTATTTCGCAGCGAACACCACCAAGGCGGTCACTGCGAAATCTTTTCTTGAAAAGGCGGGCGCGCAGATCGATGAGATCGATCCGCCGGATGGACCTGCCTATGTCGCGAGCGATCTGTGGAGGCAACTCTCGTCTTCTGTAATCGTCTACGGCACAATGCGCGAGGCAGGCGCGAATCGTTACGTTGCAGAGCAGATGCAGAACCATTTTCTCGATTATTACGAAAGCCAGATTCCGATCTACAAGGATTTCGAGGTTACCGATGATCTGTTACGGCATCGCGATGTTGTCTTTGTCGGCCGGCCAGAATCCAATTCAGCATTGGCGCGCTGGGCTGAAAAGATTGGGTTGAACTATCCGGGGGGCGCATTCACGATCGACGGTAAAGTGCACGCGTCGGAACGTGAGGGGCTGATTTTCACGGCAAAGAATCCGCTCGATGCCACTCACATGGTCCTTGTGTCGGCAGGAAACGATGCTCTCAGTACGGTAAAGACGCAAAAGCTGGATTTTTCACCGGATCAATACGTGATCTTCAGAGACGGCGGCGAGCCGGTACGAGGATTCGTCCGCAATGAAACGTCGGTGGCGCAAGGCACAGGCGGATCGCACTAAGGTTTGGTTGAAGCGAGCGTTGATCCTCAAGCGCGATGGCAAGGTCATCTCCATCGCCAGATTGACAGTTTCGGCGGATGGCAAGACGGCGAAGTGGATCGTCGACGACAAGCTGCAAGGAACCCCTACCAAGGGGGCCGCACAGAAACAGTAGGCTTCACGCCTTGAAACAGAGCAGAAAGGCCCGGCTCACCGCTGGGCCTTTTGGCAACGCCAGCCGCTTGCTTGAATGGGGCGGATGCGCAATGAGGATGTGAAACCGTGGTGCCCACGGCAGCCGACTAGCCGTCCAGGGCATACTGACGCTTTTCGTGCCCGCTATTGTTTTTGTGGCTGGATGATCGCAAAAGGAGGTATTCCCCTAACGGGGATCTGCAGGCCTTCACAGATTCTGCGTACCGATTTAGTGCAGGAGAGTGACGACTTCCTCGGCTCGCAAGTTGGGAAGCAGACGGATGGCGCCGCGTGCGTTGAAGCAGGCGCGTTTCACCTCGCGAATACCGGCCTCCCGGCAGACGTCCTGAAAGTCGAGCAATGACAGGAAGTGCAGGTTGCGGGTGCGATACCAAGGGAATGGCAGGGATCGCGTCATCGGCGTCCGGCCGTGCAATAAAACCTGCAGGCGGACGGACAGGTGTGCGAAGTTTACGTAGGAAACGATCACTTCGCGACCTACACGAAATGCCTCGCGAATAATTTCCAGCGGAAACATCAATTCCTGAAACGTGCCGAGCAGTAGAACGTAATCGAACGCCCCGGAGCTGTATTGATCCAGACCGTCAGCAATATCGCCCTGATGCACAACCAGGCCACGTTCCACACAGCGGGCAACCAGAAGGGGATCCTTCTCGACGCCCTCGCCCCTGATCTGTTTGCTTTGCACCAGTCGCTCCAGAAATGCTCCGTCCCCGGTGCCTAAGTCGAGCACGCTGGATTTTTCGGGGATCCAGTCTAGAACGGTCCGGTAGATATTGGGATTCATAGATCAGGGATTTGTCCGCCGGTATTCATGGTTGAGATAGTGTCCCAGGAC
>JBEKWZ010000893.1:0-2585 GCA_049512555.1 Candidatus Sulfotelmatobacter sp.
CGAGCTCGCTCGGGTAGAAGGGCGTCAGCGTGAGAACGTGAAGCGGCCTTACAGTCTGCTTACTCTGTGCTTGACCGATAACGGGCGGCAGTCGCGGATCCTGGGTCACGCCGGCTCAGCCTCCCGGCAGCGACGACTCAACACCAGCCAGCGGAAGAGAAGGTCGCTGCGATCCATACCCGCCTGATGCTCGCGAAACAATTGCCGAGCCGGCGCGAGATCGACAACCTTCTTTAACACTTCAGGAAAATCCTGCAGAGCTTGCTCCATCTGCGGTCGAAGGCTGGTCCGCAGCCATGTGGCCAAGGGCGGCGTAAATCCTCTTTTTTCGCGCCAGCGGATTCGATCGGGCACCCAGTCCGGCAGCGCCCGGCGCAGCAGCGACTTGCCCAGCCCACGTTCGAAGTGGTACTCCTCCGGCAGATTGCGGACGAAATCCATCAGATCGCGATCCAGAAACGGAGTGCGGCATTCGAGCGCGGACCTCATGCTGGCACGATCCACTTTCACCAGGATCTGCTCGGGCAGATATCCGGCAGTAACCGCTTCGATGACCGACTTCGGATACGGAAGGCGGGCGTGATGCAACGCTCTGGCGCGCAACTCTTCCAACCCTTGCGCGGCGGCCAACGACGCTGGGTCGTGAAAAGTCTTGAGAAGATCATTTCGCTGGGCTTCTGGATAGAGCAGCCCCCAGTCCGAGCGCGCCAGAAACGATAACAAGCCGATGCCGCGCCAGGTATTATTCCAGTGCGGCAATACCGCTCCGGCCGCGGCATTCATGCCCGGAAGCCGCCTCACGCCGTGCAGTGAATAATAACGAAAGAATTCGCGATAGCCCGCAAAACACTCGTCTCCACCATCCCCCGACAGCATGACCTTGCCGTACTGCCGCGCCTCGCGGCAGACGGCGAAGGTCGGAAACATGGAAGCATCGGCAAACGGCTCATCGTAATGATCAATCAGCGCATCGAACGAACTCAACACCTGCTCGGAACTGAAATGAACTTCGTGATGATCGGAGCCAATGCGCTCGGCGACCATTCGGGCATAGGGCGCTTCGTCGAGTTCCTCATCGTCGAATGACCCGCAGAACGTGCTGAACTTTGCGTCGGGCATCAATTCCCGCATGGCAGCGACTACAAACGTGGAATCGATTCCACCGGAAAGAAACGCGGCCAGCGGCACATCACTGCGCAACCGCAGCCGCATCGAGTTCCGCAGCCGATGACGAATCTCTTCCACCGCCTCATCTTTACTCGGCGGCGAGCCCGTCACGGTGAGCGGCAACTCCGGCTCCCAGTAACGCCAACGCCGCATGCCCGACTCTCCGTCTACTACCAGCGCTTCGCCGGCCATCAGCTTGCGGACGCCTTGCAGGTGAGTGCGCGGGGCGGGAACATACCTCACGGCTAGAAACTGCGCCACCGCAGCGATATCGAGCCGGCGGTCGACTTGCGGCAAAGGCATCAACGCCTTCATCTCCGACGCAAAGGCTATGCCGCTCTTTCCGACGGGCGCCCAGTAAAGTGGCTTCTCGCCGAAGCGGTCGCGGGCCGCCAGTAGTCGATTGTTCTTTTCGTCCAGCAGAACGAACGCGAACATTCCAACCAGGTCGTCGAGTAACGCCGGGCCCTTTTCTTCATACAGGTGCACCAGAACTTCGCAATCGCTGTGGGTGCGAAATCGATGTCCCTTCTCGATGAGCTGCGCGCGCAGTTCGACGTAGTTGTAAATCTCTCCGTTGCAGATAACCCAGACAGTTTCGTCTTCGTTGCGCAGCGGCTGCTTGCCGCCTTCAATGTCGATGATCGACAAGCGGGTGTGGCCCAGAAGACATCGGCCTTGCAGTCGCTCCTCGCATCCCTCGTCGTCAGGCCCACGATGACGCAGCAATTCCTGCGCCCGCTGGGACCATGCCCGCATGCCGTCATCCAGACGCGACGAGGGATCGAAGACTCCGTAGATTCCACACATCTCAGTGTTCGCGCCTCAGTATTCGCGCCTCAATGTTCGCGCTTCAATGTTCGCGCTGCTTGGCTACGGCCTCTTCAAACGCTTGTTGCCATTTCCTGGCGATCACATCCCAATCGAATTTCTGCGCGTGAGCCACCGCCGCCGCCCCCATGGAGACCCTCAATTGCGGCTCTCGAATCAATAAGTCTAACTTCTTGGCAAGCTCGTCGTCGTTGTCCACAAGGAAGCCGGTGGTGCCGTTCAGCACGTAGTCGGGACGATAAACCTCCATCGCCACGGCGGGAAGCCCGCTGGCCGCCGCTTGCCCCAGAACCTGAGGATGCCCTTCAATGACGCTCGGAAAAAGAAAAATGTCGGCGCGCCGCATTTCGCGGCCCAGCTGTGGCTGCGACAGGTGCCCCAGGAACTCCACGTTCGTACATTTGAGTTCGACCGCAAGATTCTTGCAGAGTTGCTCTTCCTCCCCAGTTCCCGCGATGCGAAACTTCACTCCGGGCCAGCGTGCGGCTTGCCGCACGACCACGGGTACGCGCTTGTAGGGGCGCAGCGATCCGGCATACAACACGGTGACCGGTTCGCGCGGCGTCCGCCCCGGCTCGGGAGAGAAA
>JBEKWZ010000894.1:0-2583 GCA_049512555.1 Candidatus Sulfotelmatobacter sp.
CGCTGGAGAGGCGATCGCCGACGTCGCCGTAGTTGGAGACGAGGCCGACTTGTTCGACATGGTGACTCAGGCCGGTTCCCGGCTGCGCGACAAACTTGGCGTGGAAGCCGTTTCTCCGGTGGAAGCGGTGAACATCCGCGCTTCCCTGCCTTCCGACCGCGACGCCGCCCGGCTCTATTCCGAGGGACTCGCTCGGCTGCGCGTGCTCGACGCTCCGGAAGCGCGCGATCTTCTGCAGCGGGCCGTAGCTGCCGATCCAAAGTTTGCTCCGGCGCATTCCGCTCTGGCCGAGGCCTGGTTACGGTTGGGCTATGACAAGACGGCGCAACAGGAAGCCCGGCAAGGATATGACCTGTCCGCCCATCTTTCGCGCGAAGACAAGCTGGTGGTGGAAGGCCGGTATCGCTACATCAGTCACGAATACGCAAAGGCGATCGAGGTCTATCGCGCTCTCTTCGCCACGTTCCCCGACAACCATGACTACGGGCGCCGAATAGCCACGATGCAGACTCGTGCCGGGAAGGCACACGAAGCGCTGGCAACGGTCGATTCCCTGCGCAAGCTTCCGCCCCCCGCCTCTGACGATCCTCGTATCGATATTGTGGAGGCGGAAGCGTGGATGGTGCTGGGCGACCCCAAGCATGAGGAACAACCCCTGGCACGGGCGGCAGAAAAGGCGAGGGCGCAGGGATCTCGTGAACTCCTGGCCGATGCGCTGCGCTATCAGTGCCTGGTGTTCTCCGCTCTAGTACAAACCCAGAAAGCGGTTGCCGCTTGTCGCGAGGCGAGAGACATTTCTGCTGCAGACGGAGATCGGGAGCACGAAGGCAAGTCCTTGCTCGCCTGGGCTCAGGTGATGGTTAAGACGGACGCTCCCGAAGCCATCCGCCTCATGCAGCAGGCGCAAACCATCTTCCGCAAAAACGGATCGGAGACTGGCCTGGCCCAGGCGCTCGACAACCTCGCCATCTCCGGATTGTTTGAAGGTCCGGGCGGTCCCGCCGCCGCCGAGAAAATGGAACGCGAATCCGTGGCCATTTGGCGGCGCGTCGATGACAGGAGGAATATGTCTCTCGCTCTCGGGAATCTTGCTGGCATGCGGTGGGATCAGGGGGATCTGCCCGGCGCGCTCCAACTCTTTGGGGAGTCCCGCCAGGCATGGGAGCTAGACGACACCGGATATCCCGCTCTCATCAGTCTAAACGTTGCGGGCATTCGCCAAGCACAGGGAGACTTGGTGAGCGCCAGGCAGGGATTCGAACAATCGCTCGCGATGTGGCAGAAAAAAGACGATCAGTCGGGGATGTCGTATGCCATGGAGGGGTTAGGAGACCTGCTGGTCCAGGAGGCCGATTTTCCAGGCGCCCGCAAGATGTACGAACAATCGCTGGCGATACGGACATCGAGAGGTGACGCGATACCCATCGCTGGAACTCAACTCGCGCTCGCGGATT
The DNA here is from genome assembly GCA_049512555.1 of Candidatus Sulfotelmatobacter sp. Lineage (GTDB taxonomy): Bacteria > Acidobacteriota > Terriglobia > Terriglobales > Acidobacteriaceae > Sulfotelmatobacter. Next base: position 1,455 of record JBEKWZ010000894.1, read on the forward strand.
TGTCGCTGGAAGAGGCGCGTCCTCCGGCCGAACAGGAAACTACAGTCCGGCAGGCTCTCGAGGTTTTTCAGAAAGAAAAACTCGCTGAAGGCGAAACCGGAGCCTGGGGCATCCTCGCCCGCGCACTGCTGGCCGAGGGCAAAGTAGCGGCCGCGAAAGACGCCATGCAGCGCGCGCGATCCCTCGCCGCCAAGAGTCAGCATCCAGAAGTCCGCTGGCAGACAGCCATCACTGCAGCGCGCATTTTGACCGCCGAAAAAGGCTCTGCCCGCTCCGGCGCCGGGAATGCAGCGCGCCAAGAGTTAGCCGCCGTCATCGCGAAGTCGCGAGAGTTGGGCTATGCCGGCATCGAACTCGATGCGCGGCTCGCGCTTGCTGAAATCGAAATGAAGGCTGGGCAAACAACCTCCGGACGAGCCCATCTGTCCGCCATCGAAGCGGACGCCAAAGCCAAAGGGTATAGTCTCGTCGCTCGCAAGGCTGCCGCCACTCGCAGCTGACGTTTCCGCCCAACAACTTTAAGTAATTGATTTTCGCTCCCACTCCCAAGGGGGGGCACTCCACCGTCATCGGCGACATGATTTGACCTCGTACGGAGGACGATGAAACGTCCAGCATTGACTGATCAGGTGGCTGGGCTTCATGAACGACTGGCTATTCTGGAAGCAAAACCTACCGGAGACCAAAATTTGAAACAGGGACCGGTGCCTGACAAAAGCCCGCCCCTTCCGTCCACTCCCAAGAAGGATCGCAAAGATGCCGCGAAATAGTTTGTTGCTGCAAACCAAGCGTCTCCGCCGAAATATCTGGCCTGCACAACCCGGCACTTCGCGATCGGCGGTCTACGACGCTCTGCTCGGCTTGGTCCTGCTCGTCGGCTTGGCGATCAGATTTCCTACGGGTGAGTATTCCTACCTCATTCAGGCCGCAAGAAATCCTGTATATCGGACCGGTGGCACACTCGCGTGGGTTACGCTCTTGACATCGCTAGGTCTGACTTCTTTTCTGATCGGATCCCCGATAAGGAACACACTCAGCCGTCTGTTCTATTATTTTGTGCCGAGGTCCTGGCGGTCCTTAACGTACCGGCGCCTCACCGAGCGCACCGTATTCGAACCCCAGAATCAGG
>JBEKWZ010000895.1:0-2582 GCA_049512555.1 Candidatus Sulfotelmatobacter sp.
TCGGGAGCGTCATCACCACGGTCAACACATCGACACCGATTAGCCCAGTCGGCTCTGGCACTCCGCGCGAGATTCAGTTTGCGCTGCGTCTCGCTTTCTAGTTGCGCCGGGGGGATTCGGTTTTCAACGAAGCTCCCCGAGAGGACGACGCATTCGCAGGATACGTCGAATGCGTCTCACTTTCGTTCCGCGATGTTCCGGGAGGACAAGTCAATGCGAATTCTGGTGATTGAAGACGAAGCCAAGACTGCCAAGTTCCTGAAGAAGGGGCTGGGGGAAGCGGGCTTCGTCGTCGACGTCGCTGCAGACGGATTGGACGGCCTGCACCTGGCTCAGGAATTAGAGTTCGATCTGGTCATTCTCGACGTAATGCTGCCGGGGCTGGATGGTTGGCAAATACTGACTCGCTTGCGCCAGGAAGGACGGCGCGCGTTGGTACTTCTTCTGACTGCACGCGATGCAATCCACGAGCGAGTCCGGGGATTCGAGCTGGGCGCGGACGATTATCTGGTGAAACCGTTCGCCTTTTCCGAATTGCTGGCCCGGGTGCGATCGCTGTTGCGCCGCGGACCTTCGCGTACGCAAGAGGCGCTGCGCCTGGCCGACCTGGAAATCGACTTATTGCGCCAGCGTGCTACCCGCGCCGGGCAGCGTCTGGAGCTGACCTCGAAAGAGTTCCTGCTCTTATCCCTGCTGGCGCGGCGTGCGGGCGAGGTGCTGTCGCGCACTCTCATCGCCGAAGCGGTCTGGGACATGAACTTCGACAGCGACACCAATGTTGTCGACGTCAATGTGCGCAGGCTGCGGGGTAAGGTGGACGATCCTTTCCCACTCAAGCTGATTCATACCGTGCGGGGCGCCGGCTATGTCCTCGAATCTGGGCAGTAACTTCCGCTCAGTCTCGCGCCTGTGGGGAACGCTAGCCTTCCGGTTGACGGCTGGCTATGCTCTGGCCGGCCTGCTTCTGGTGTTCGCCGCCACTGCCAGTCTTTATTTTGTGCTGGTGGGCGAACTCGAAAAGAGCAACGACTTGTTCCTCGCGGACAAGGTGCACGTGCTGCGCACCATGCTGCGCGAGCGGCCCGACGACTGGGACGCTCTGCGTGAAGAAATTGAGCTGGAATCCGCCGCCCGGCGTTACGAGCAGTTCTACATTCGCCTGCTGGATGATCGAAATACTCCGTTGTTGATGACGCCGGGCATGGCCGAGCAACTGGACCTGGCGCAGTTGGCCAGTCAAACCCAACGCCGCCCTGATCGCACTATTCGAATGAAAGGCAGGAACGGGCAAGCTTTTCGCGTGACCAGCACGTCGGCGCCAGTCGGTTCCTCAGAAACACAAGCCGACACCATTCAGATTGCGATTGACGTTTCTCAAAACGAAGCCCTGCTCGCGCGCTACCGCTTCTGGTTCTGGGCGATTCTCAGCGTGACCTTCGCCGTTTTTCCCTTGGTCGGGTACCAGATTGCGCGGCACGGCATTCGTCCGGTCGAGGAAATGGCCACCACCGCGCGCCATATCAGTTCGACGAATTTGCGCGAGCGCATTCTTCCCGAAGGCTACCCGTTTGAGCTGGCGTCGCTGGCCAGCACCTTCAATCAGATGCTCGACCGCCTGGAAGAATCCTTCGAACGCATTTCCAGATTCTCGGCCGACATTGCACACGATCTGCGCACGCCGGTGAATAACATTCGCGGCGAAGCTGAAGTTGCCCTGGCTCGTGCGCGAAGTGCCGGAGAATATCGGGATGTGATCGAGTCATGCCTGGAGGAAGCGGTGCGCCTCTCGGACCTGATCGGCGACTTGCTGTTCCTGGCGCGCGCCGAGAGCCCCTTAGCGCATCTGCGTCGCGAACGGGTGGATGTGGGCGAATTGCTGGGCGGGGTGCGGGAATATTACGAAGCCTCGGCGGCCGACGGCGGAATCGAGCTGACCACTACGGTCGCCGACCAACCCGTAATTGCCGAACTGGACCGTACGCTTTTGCAACGGGCGGTCGGCAACCTGGTTTCCAATGCCCTGGCGCATACGCCACCCGGCGGGTCGGTCGTGTTGGGGACCGGCATTGATTGTTCAAAGACGGATTCTCGAAAGCCGGATTCCTCGCCGGATTTCTTGAACTCAGATTTATCGAACAAGGATTTCTCGCACAAAGACTCTTCCACCAAAGATTTCCCCAACAGAAGTTTTTCCACGATTCGCATCGAAGTTTCCGATACCGGCGCCGGCATTCCAGCCGAAGCCCTGCCCCGGGTTTTTGATCGCTTCTATCGGGTCGACTCGTCGCGTTCCAAGGGTTCGGGAGGCACGGGCCTGGGGCTGGCGATTGTGCAGAGCATTGCGCAATTGCACGGCGGCAAAGTGGAGATCGCGAGCGAGCCGGGGCGGGGCACCCGGGTCACGCTGCACATGCCGGCATCTTCTTCTATCTCGTCCTCTGCGTCCGTCCATTCCTCTTCGTCTTCATCTTCATCCAGCGCAAGGTGACGAAGGGTGCGGCGTGTGAGACTCAATGAGGGATGATGGGAAGTCGTGGCGCAGTACCAGGCACGTCCCTCGCGTAGCCCTTGCCAACAAAGGC
>JBEKWZ010000896.1:0-2579 GCA_049512555.1 Candidatus Sulfotelmatobacter sp.
GATGCCGCACCCACGCATACGGACCGCTGCGAATCACGCGATGCCCTTCTTTCAGCGTCACGCGCGCGCTCCAGTACTGGCCGATCGAATACCGCGCCCAGATCGCGAGCGCCACACCCAAGCTCGTTAGCGCAATTCCACTCCAGACGATCCAGTCTTCTACTGGCAGGAACCGCAGCCGCAGCGGGCCCACGCGCAACGCGTTCGAGAAAAGCAGTTCAAACACCAGCACCATAGGCAGGATCGTAGCCAGCCGACTGTTTAGCGATTCGGCCGTCTTGGTGCGCTTTACTCGCAGCCAACTGATCGCCCAGTACGCGACGAAGACATACCATGGAATCAGTTCGATCTGCCACACCGTCAGCGGGATTTTCACGACACTACTCTAATCAAGAAAGCCCGCTCAAGAAAGCCCTTCAAAAAGAAGTCCACGCGGGCGCTACAATGGCGAAAGCATCTCTGCTCTGCCCGAATATGATTGCCCATTTGCGCGGAAAGCTGCTGGCCAAGCATCCCAACCAGGCCATTGTCGAAACGGCCGGCGTCGGCTACGACGTGACCATCAGCGTGCCGACGTTCTCTGACCTGCCGGCGATCGGCGCCGAGGTCGCGCTATACATCCACACCCACGTGCGCGAAGATCTGATCGCGCTCTACGGATTCCTGCGTCCCTCGGAAAAGCTGCTGTTCGAAAAGCTGATCACGGTGAGCGGTATCGGCCCCAAGCTCGCGATCACGATCCTGAGTGGCATGGCCGCCGACGAAATGGTCGGCGCGATTCGCGGCAACGATGTGGCCCGGCTCACCCGCATTCCCGGCATCGGCAAGAAAACCGCCGAGCGCATGGTGCTGGAACTGCGCGACAAACTGCCCGAAGCCGGCCCCGCCACAACCCCGGCGGTTCCTGCCATGAACGCGACCGAGGAAGACGTGCTCTCCGCGCTGGTCAATCTCGGATATCAGCGGGTCGCCGCCGAGAAAGCTTTGGCCGGCGCGACTAAAAATGGAGCCGCAAAATCCTTCGACCAGATGTTCCGTTTAACGTTAAGCCAGCTCTCAAAGTAGCCGATTTTTCGGTAGACAAAGCAATCGCCTTGCGCTTTAATGCTGCACCATGCAAACCCTTGGCCTCTCCGATTCGACAACTCGCACCGAGAGCCGCCTCAAGAGCTTGTTCTGGCCATCGATCCAAAGCGGCGCGGACGTCGATTACCTTGCGGTGCAGGGTTTCTGGGTGTGTACGATTGTGGGCGTCCTATCGCTCGCTTTTCTTTCGCTCGGAGCCCATCAACCGATCACCGGACTGTTGGTGTTTCTCTTGTTTCACCTCGGCGGAGTTGGCGTTCGGGAACACAACCCCTTCGCGGCAGCGATCGTCCTGGTCTATTACACCGTCGATTTCATGGCATCGGCAATATTTGTGGCTCTGAACTCACCGGGCATCGGGGTTGTAAGAATCATCATCGTTGCGCTGCTGGTGTCGAATCTCCGCGCCACATGGATCGCCGGCAGTTGGAAGCCTGACTCGGAAGAAGCTGTTTTGCCGCCGCGAATGGGAGAAACCTTCGCCGACAAGCTCTCCGACAAATGGCCCGCGTTCATATGGCCGAAGGTGAAAGTGGTCTATTACATCTTTTCGTTCGGATTCCTCGCGCTTACAGTAGCTGGGCTCATCGTCATATATCTTCGTGGCGGTCATCTCTAAAATCGTTTTTCACTTCCCAATGCAAAACGTGCTGAAGATCAAATTCAGAATGTCGTCAGTAGTAGTCGCGCCCGTAATTGCATCCAGCGGCCGCAGCGCGTTGTAGAGATCCATCAGCAGCATCTCGTGCGGCACCTTTCCGGCCACAGCAGTCTTCGCCGCGTCCAGCGCCACCAGCGAATCCTGAATCAATCCCTGATGCCGAACGTTGGTGAGAAATCCAGATTCCACCTGCGCCCCGCCTTCGCCGCCGATATGCCGCAGAATGGCTTGGCGCAGTTCGGCAATACCCTCGCCGGTAACGGCCGAGGTAAGAATTTTCTGGCCGCTAGCCAGTGACCACAGACCACTGCACCCGAGGTCGCACTTGTTTCCCACTACAATCACCGACCGGTTCTCCGCCATCCGCAGCAGCTCCGCGTCTTCCGCAGTCTCGCCCTGCGATGCGTCGAGCACCACCAGCACCAGATCGGCGTCAGTCAACGCTTCCATCGATTTGCGAATTCCGATCGACTCCGCCTCATCGAGCGCATGGCGAATGCCGGCCGTATCGACCAGCTTGACCGGGATCCCTCCAATCGCCACCGTCTCGCTAATGAGATCTCGCGTCGTTCCAGGCGTGGACGTCACAATCGCGCGCTCCCGCTCCACCAGTCGGTTGAACAAGCTTGATTTGCCCACATTCGGGCGGCCCACAATCGCCAGGGTCAATCCTTCGTGCACGATCTTGCCGTAAGCGAAGCTCGCACTAAGCTGCTCGAGCGGCGTTCGCACGGCCACGATATGACTGAGAATCGTGGCGTCCGCCATTACCGAAACATCGTCCTCGGCGAAATCAATCCCCGCTTCGAGCGCCGCGATCAGTTCCACGAGT
>JBEKWZ010000897.1:0-2577 GCA_049512555.1 Candidatus Sulfotelmatobacter sp.
GATCAAGTACCGTCGCTGTGATGCGAGCTCGGGTGCGTTCCCGTGCTTTGTCGAAACCGTACCCGAGAGACGTGTGGCGCGTCGCTGGAATCGTGCGCGGAGCGAAGCGCTTGAAGGGAGAGTCGGGTTCGGTTGCCCAGGCGCAGAGGTCGGAAAAGAAAACGCGCAGGTCCACAAGCCAGCTGTGTGCAGTCGGACGCACTTCGTCGCCGGCTCCGGGGCCACGCTGAACAGCGCGAGCACGTGCGATCACATGCGGGATGTAGTCGCGGACATGACGCGGCAGAATCTGGGAGCACCGCTGAACGTCGGGATGCCTCTCCTGAATGAATCGCCAAAAATGTGAAAGGGCAATGACTTTATGTCGCAGCGTCCGATAGACATCGCTGACTCGGGCCTCGTATGTTTCCAGATACAGAATCATGACCTGCCTGAAACGATCTGGCACTCCAGCGTTCTCGACCAGTTCTGGTGCCGTCATCCGCTGTCTCCTGCCGTGGCGGGCAGAGCCCCGCTTCGGTGTCCGAGAAAACACACCGAGCGTGCAGAGTGCAGCATCGAGCGCGTCGGTCCCCTTCGACCAGCGAACCGACAGCAACTTTAGATCGTCATCCTTTATATGGCGGAGGCTGTCATAACCGCGTACGAGTAGAATCCGCAGTCCATTGGAAACCGCCAGCTGGCGGCTGTGAGCCGACGTCCATGTGATCGAATCAGTCGCTTGCAAAAGCGATGTGTGCTGTTGTGCCAGCGGGTGATCTTCGGGCAAATGCGCGATCCACTGGTTCACGCGCAGGTCGGACAACATGTCCAGACTCGGAGCGATCATCCGCGCAGAAATCAGGACGCGTGCACCCCAAGTCCAATACTCCCGGCCGCGACGATCGACGCCAGCCTTCCACTTCGGCCAAAACCTCTTCTCGAAATCGTTCCAGCGCTGTTGTAGAGTTGATCCGATGCAACTATCAAGAGCATCGGCCAGGTATCGACAGACCGCCCGCATCTTCGACCTCTCGAAGCTGTTCGGCAGACGGAAATGCGTGGTGACCTCGTCAACCACAGCGAGCAGCTTGTCTCGATCGTACCGTTGACCCGCCAGCGCCTCTGCTTTCTGGAATGCCGTCATCTTCTTTAATAGCCTCCTTGTTCTCTCCGCGTTTTAAACCCCTCATTCCCTCGTTCGAAACCCATAGCAGAGACGGCCCTTTCCGCCGTCAAGGGTAAAGCTGTCGCCAGCCATAAACCGGCTGCCCTGTGACTGCTCGGGCCGCTCCGCACAACACCTCTCCATTACGAGGGAATGAAGTTTTTTAAACGCTCGTAAAGGAGAAACACAATGCAGCGAACCGAAAAGCAAGACGTCTACACCCGGATTACCAACCAGATCGTCAGCCACTTGGAAGAGGGCGTCAGGCCTTGGGTACGTCCGTGGAATGCCGAACATGCGGCAGGACGGATTACGCGTCCACTCCGCCACAACGGAAAGCCTTACAGCGGAATCAATGTTCTCTCGCTGTGGGCAAGCGGCCTGGCGCAGAACTTCGCGGCGCCCATCTGGATGACCTTCAAACAGGCATCGGAACTTGACGCTCACATCCGTAAGGGCGAGAGAGGCTCGCTCGTCGTCTACGCGGACAGCATTAAGCGAAAAGAAACCGACGAAAAGACGGGCGACGAAATCGATCGGGAAATCCCATTCCTTAAGGGATACACCGTTTTCAACGTAGAGCAGATCGAAGGCTTGCCGGAAATTTATTACGCGAAAGCCGCACCTAACCCGGACCCTGTGGTCCGCATCGAGCACGCGGAAAAGTTCTTCACAGCCTTGGGAGCAACCATCCGACACGGCGGAAATCGTGCGTTTTACAGCATCGCCGCTGATGCGATCCAGATGCCGCCTTTCGAGAGTTTCCAAGACGCAGACAGTTACTACGCGACCCTTGCCCATGAGTGTACTCACTGGACAGGCAGCAAGACCCGGCTCGACCGTGACTTCGGCGGGCATCGCTTCGGAAGCGAAGGTTACGCTGTCGAGGAACTGGTTGCCGAACTCGGGGCCGCGTTCCTGTGCGCCGACCTGGAACTTGCCCTGGAACCGCGCGAAGATCACGCATCCTATATCGCAACCTGGCTGAAAGTGTTGGCTGCTGACAACCGAGCAGTGTTCACCGCCGCTGCCCATGCACAACGTGCCGCCGAGTTTATAAACTGCAGGGCCACAGAAGACGCCGCGCAAGTCACTACGACTTGCGCGGCATGATGTGACGCCAGGCATCAACGCCCTTGTCAAGAATCTCCTCCGGGTGACTTGACCGCGGAAGTTTGGGCAATGGCACGCTCCAGTTCCGAGATCGTTTCATCGTCATAAGCGAAGACGTACTGTGCAGCTCTAGCTGATGGCCACGAGTGGTGCTTCTTGGCTTGCTCGGTGCTGGACTTCGCCGCCGCTAACGCAGTGACCATCGCATGCTGATCGACGCGCAGGTACAGATCGGCTGTCGTGCTCAGGTGTGAATGCCCGAGAATCTCCTGGGCGACCTTGATGTTGCCGGTGGTGTCGAGTACGCCCTGCGCGAG
>JBEKWZ010000898.1:0-2577 GCA_049512555.1 Candidatus Sulfotelmatobacter sp.
AGGACTAGTCCCAAAAACACAGCAGGTAGTGGCACGGAAGCAGGTTGCCCGACAATACCCTGAGTTCTAGCCTTGAGGAATGAAACGGGCGATTATCGCAGGACTAGGGCTATATCTCGGATGGCTGGAATTCACGGACGATCTTGCGTATTGGCTGCCCGCGTGGGGCCAGACGATTGAATCTGGCTACGGTTGGGGTCAAGTCGTGATCCTCGGGCTTCTGGGAGCGATTATCTTCGGAACCGTCGCGGCTTTTTCCTATCGTTTCTTGAACTGGATTTTTGAATAGATTTCAGCGTGTAGCCAAAGAAAAGCCCCGCCCGAAGGCGGGGAACAAAACAGTGTCATAACCTACACTCCCAAATGCTTCAGCAGCGGCGAACTGATTGCAAGGAGCAGGTTACGAAATGAAGAAAGAGAAGCTGGCCAAGACCTTCTGCGTAGAAAGCGGCAAGCGTTTCCGGTTGAAAGACTGTGATCCCGCCGCTACCGGACACTGGCGCTCCAAAGAGCATGCGGCCGAGGCTTTGCAGCAGGGTATTGCGCGCACCGCCGAACTGCAAGACAAGCTCTATGCCCAGAACAGCTGGGCGCTGCTTCTCATATTTCAGGCCATGGACGCGGCCGGAAAAGACGGCATCGTCAAGCACGTGATGACGGGGATCAATCCGCAGGGCTGCCAGGTGTACTCGTTCAAAGCCCCGTCGGAACTGGAACTGCAGCACGATTTCCTGTGGCGCACGACGCGCGTGCTGCCCGAGCGCGGGCATATCGGCATCTTCAACCGATCTTATTACGAAGAGGTGCTGGTGGTTCGGGTGCATCCGGAAATTCTCAAGAGCCAGAGGACGCCGGCCTTGTTGGTCGGCAAGAACGTGTGGGACGAGCGCTTCGAAGACATTCGCGGCTTTGAGCGGCACATGGCGCGGAGCGGGACCGTGATCCGCAAGTTCTTCCTGCATGTTTCAAAGAAGGAGCAGAAGCGGCGCTTCCTGGCGCGCCTGGAGCAGCCTGAGAAAAACTGGAAGTTCTCGGCCGCCGATATTCGCGAACGCAAGTACTGGGATGATTATCAGAAGGCCTATGAAGAGATGATCGAAAATACGGCGACCGAGCATGCGCCGTGGTACGTCGTTCCGGCCGACAATAAATGGTTCACGCGGTTGGTAGTGTCGACCGTGGTCGTGGAGACGCTGGAATCGCTCAACCTGTCGTATCCCAAGGTGGACGAGGCCAAGCGCAAGGAACTGGAAGCGGCGAAGAAAATATTGATCAGTAAGTAGTTAGCCCGGGCCGGAGGGCCGTCGAGGCCCTCTGCGCGGGCGCAACGGGGCTACGGCATCTGTCACGGACAACCGTGATCCAAATTACATCTCCCACTATGGGACTCTGCGACACTCTGTTAACGGACGGGGGAAAATGGGTGTCAGAATGTCGAGTTCAATCGGTGGGGGGTACCGGCCCAGTTGCATGTTGGCGCACCATCTGATCAACCGGTTGTCGGTGATTGTGGGTTTCTGCGATCTTCTGGCGGAGGAGGCTCCGGAAAGTCCGGAGTGCTTACGACGCCTGCGGCAAATGAGGGAAATCGCCTCCTCGGCCTCCGAGGAACTAAGCCGGCATGAATGCGAACTGGAAAAAATTATGGCGCCAGCCGCACCCGCGCCGGTGAAGGAGCCGCGTCCTTCGCGCGAGCCTGTGCTACAGATGACTGCTGTTGACCGTACCCGATCCTAATTCCTGCATTGCCGCCGTTCCCTGGCACCAACCCAGCCCCTGCCCTTTGCAGCGAAGCGCGGCTGGATTACCATAGCCAAACGTCTACTTCTTCCTCCGGAGATCAATCCTGAACATGGTCGGCCCCAACAGCATTTGCAGGAACACCTCGCTCGTTGTCCGGTTGCTGTTCGCAGTTTTCATTGCCGGCGGATTCGCCATCGCCACGCACGCGCAAACCAAGCTGGAGAAGGCGCAGAAAGCTGCGGCCGCACAGACTGCACTGGCAGCGGTGGCGAGCGATTCTGCCGCCTCCGAAGCGGCGAAGCCTGAAGAGAAGGCGTTCAAGGGAATGCGGTATCGGCTGATCGGGCCGTTTCGCGGCGGGCGGTCGCTGACGGCCGCGGGAATTCCGGGCGATCCGACGACTTATTATTTCGGCGCGACCGGCGGCGGGGTCTGGAAATCGACCGACGGCGCTATGACATGGTCCTCCGTTTTTGACAAGGAAGGCACGTCGGCCATCGGAAGCATCGCGGTCGCGAATTCCAATCACAACATTGTTTACGTGGGAACGGGCGAAGCATGCATTCGCGGAAACATTTCGCACGGCGACGGCGTTTACCGGTCGCTCGATGGGGGCAAGACCTGGAAGAACGTCGGGCTGAAAGATTCCCGGGCAATCGGTAAGGTGATCGTGAATCCCACAAATCCCGACATCGCGTTCGTGGCGGCGCTCGGGCATCCCTACGGGCCGAACACGGAGCGCGGCATTTTCCGCACTACCGACGGTGGCAAGACTTGGGAGAAGGTTCTTTATAAAGACGAGAATACGGGCGGCATTGACGTCGCGTTCGATCC
>JBEKWZ010000899.1:0-2567 GCA_049512555.1 Candidatus Sulfotelmatobacter sp.
GGCCGTAAGATCGACGGCTTTTTCGTAGGCGCGCTCGGAGATCAACCCCGGCTCAGGATTGTCGAACGAGATGCACAGTTTGCGTTCGTCTTCGCGGGCAAACTCGCGAACTTTCAACGAGCCCGACTTGGCGGTCGCCTTCCAGTCAACGTGGCGAGCCGAATCTTCCGGCGTGTATTCGCGGATGCGGTACAAATCGGTGCCGCGGCCGCGGACGAAGCTCTCCCACTCGCCGCGCACCAGCGGCAGAATTTCAAAGATCTCGTCGGTGGGCTCGATGCGAGGATAGACCAGCACCTCGCGCGGCAACGACACATGCCGCGTCTTGGTGAGAAACGCGAACGGAAAACGCGTGGCCAGTCCGAAGCTGTCTTCGCGATAACGGCCGCGCTGATCGAAACGCAATTCCAGATCGGCGGACAACTCGGCTTGCGGCGGAACGAACGGGAAGTAAGCCATCCCCTGAAAAATCCCGGGCGGCGGTGGAACCACGGTGACCCGTCGCAATCGCCGGTCGGGCAGGCGCAGCCATTGCTGGTCCGCCGGACGGTTGAACGGGAAGGCGAATGTGGTGGCTTCCCACTTCCATTGCTTGGCCGGCTTCTTTCTCTTCTTTCGAGTGGAAACAACGCGAATGGAAAACGACGGCAGGTAGCGCCGCGGATTGTGCACGACGATGCGCCCCGCGACTGGACGCCCGGCAAAAACGTGCTCGGGCAGCCGGACATCAAGTTCCAGCCAGCGCAGCACCCAGGCGGAGACGACGCCAGAAACCAGGATCGCCGCCAGCATGGCCGCGACCACGATGTAGAGAAGATTGTTGCCGGTGTTAAGCGCGGCAATGCCGATCACCAGCGTCACGATCACATACACGATGCCGGCGCGGGTCACGTCGTAATCGAAGGACTCGCGCATGCGCTCGACCGCCACGCGCCGGGCCAGATAGGGCACGGTGACCAGTCCCACCAGCGTAGCCACCACCAGCGAAGTCGAAGCCAAAATAATGGTGGCCCACAGGTTGCCGGCATCCCGCGAGACGGTGGAGAAAAGCGCCGCCGCGAAGGCCAGTCCCAAGCCCACCAGCGCGAGCAGGAACTTGATCCACACTTCCGCCGAGGCCGACTGCACCCACTGCGCCAGCCGGTTCGGGAGCGACGAACTTGGAGCCGACGAATTCGATTTCAACGGATTGGCGTACGTAGAAGCCACGTCTGTCGAGCCTAGCATTCTCCCGTGGAACGGACAATCAAGATCGGCTTGCAGAGAAAGCGCTGGTAACCAGACAGCCATTCGCAACCTGATGACGCAGCCGCGAAATGACGCAGCCGCGAAGCGGCGAAAGAATGCAGCCCACGGCGCAAGCCGTTGGGTGACGAGCAACAGCTGAGCTAGCCCCGATGGGGCGCAAGAGACCACGCTCGGCCGGACCAGAAGGTCGGCGGCTACGTTTCGTCGCGATGGAGGGCGTACAGAACGAACAGGAAAATCACGGCCAAGGAGACAAGAATAATCGCACCCACCAGCGAAGGCCGTGAAACGTAGTCCGCGTCGGAGGCCTTAGTCGCCACCAGATAAACGAACTCGTCCAGAATGAGACCCGAGCCGATACCGAGGGCAACCCGCGCCAACACTCGATACCGCGTCCCGAAGGCCAGCAGAAACGCCGCCGGAACCTGGATCAGCAGCCCGACAAAAAGATGATGCACCAGATATCCACCAGGATAGATATGCCGGACATGCACGAGATGCAGATAGAGCCGCAGGCTGATCGCGGTGGCCAGCATCGGCAGTAAGATCAGCAGCAGAGTTTGCTTGGCGGGCAACGGTGGGCGGGGATCGGGCATGATTTGTCTGACCTCGGAATTTTACACGCCTGCGCCCTCGCACGCAGTGCGGCGCCCCCGGCTCTTCAGATTCCGATTTTCTTGTGCTACTCTTACTCGCCTTACAGAAACCCGGGCCCATAACTTGCTTTCCCTTCGTGAACGTCATTGTGAACGACAAGGAGATCCCCCATGCCCATCGGTAAACGTGCAGCAGCGGAATTCTTTGGAACTTTCTGGTTGGTGTTTGGCGGATGCGGCGCGGCCGTGCTGGCCGCCGGCTTCCCGAACGTCGGCATCGGATTCGCCGGCGTCGCCCTGGCCTTCGGTCTTACGGTTCTGACCATGGCCTTTGCCATCGGACACATCTCCGGCTGCCACTTGAATCCGGCAATAAGTCTGGGACTGGTGGTCGGCAAGCGTTTCCCGGCTTCTGATTTGTTGCCCTACGTGATCGCGCAAGTCGTGGGCGCGATTGCGGGGGCGGGCGTGCTCTACATCATCGCCAGCGGCGTGCCCAGTTTCGACGTGCATGCGGGATTCGCACTGAACGGCTACGGCGAACATTCCCCCGGCGGCTATTCCCTGCTGGCGGGCTTCGTCGCCGAAGTCGTGCTGACTGCGTTTTTCTTGATCGTAATTATGGGCTCGACCGACAAACGCGCACCCGCCGGATTTGCGCCTATCGCTATCGGCCTCTGCCTTACGCTGATTCACCTGGTCTGCATTCCAGTCACCAACACT
>JBEKWZ010000900.1:0-2567 GCA_049512555.1 Candidatus Sulfotelmatobacter sp.
GTGAGACTTTTTCCCAAGTAAAAGAGATAGGCAACGACGAATATCGTGAAGATCGCCGACTCGGCGACGATGAGACCGGCCATTGCCACCTTTCCGCGAGATGGTAGATCCCACGCGGCCGTTGCCTTCGGAAATGAAGTTGTCACAGCGCTCATATGATTTCGCCTTCACTCATAGCGGCTATCGGGATCTTCCGGATGCTTCAGATCCCATAAGGGGCGGCGGCTCACGATTGTCGGAACCGCCGCAAAGTTATACGCAGGCGGCGGCGAACTAATGGACCATTCCAGTGTCCATGCATCCCAGGGATCGTTACCGGCTCTGGCCCCCTTGAAATAAGAAATAATGAGGTTTGCTAGAAACACGAGAATAGCAATTGCCTGGATAAATGCGCCGATCGTGATGATGAAGTTCAAGGTGTCCCAGCCGCGGCTGGGCTCATAGGTGTAGATCCGACGGGGCATTCCAAGAATGCCCGGAACGTGCATGACGTCGAAGGTCAAGTGAAAGCCAATCAGGAACAGCCAGAAATGCCATTTGCCCAGACGCTCGCTCAGTATTCGGCCAGTCATTTTGGGGTACCAGTAATAGAAGGCAGCGAAGAGCGCGAACAGAATTCCGCCCACGATCACGTAGTGAAAATGTGCTACGACAAAATAGGAGAGGCTGAGCTGCCAATCGAAAGGCGAGGCGGCCATCATGATGCCAGTCAGGCCGGCAATGAGGAATTGGAATAGAAATCCGATGCTGAACAGCATCGGTGTCTTGAACTGAATCCTGCCACCCCACATCGTGCCGATCCAGTTGAAAATCTTGATTCCGGTGGGAACGCCTACCGCCATCGTCGTCAGGGTGAAAAAGCTATTGGCATAGGAATTCATGCCGATCGTAAACATGTGATGCGCCCAAACGCTCATGCTCACGAACCCAATGCACACGGTTGCGGCAACCATTACCGGATACCCGAAAATCGGCTTGCGCGAAAAGACGGGAATGATTTCCGACACGAAAGCGAAGCATGGAATGATCAGAACGTAGACTTCCGGATGTCCAAAGATCCAAAAGAAGTGCATCCAGAGGACTGCCGATCCCCCAGCCTGAGTATCGAAAAAATGGCCGCCCAGGTATCGATCAATGAGCAGCATGATTTGAGCGGCCGATAAGGGTGTAACCGCAATCAAAACCATTCCTGCCATCACCAGGTTCATCCACACCAGCAGCGGCATACGATTGATCCTCATCCCAGGGCATCGCAAGCACAGAATGGTCGCAATGATATTGATAGCTGTTCCAATGCTCCCAAACCCGGAGACGAGCAGCGCGAGCGTCCAATAGTCGGAACTATGACCGGGAGAGAACGCTCGCGCTCCTAATGGCGCGTAGGACCACCAACCCACGTCCGGTGCGCTTCCGCCGCCGTACAAGCCGCTTCCTCCAAGAAAGCTGAAATAAAGCAGGAGTCCTCCCAGAAACGACAGCCAAAAACTGAAGGCGTTCAAGCGCGGAAAAGCCATGTCGCGCGCACCGATCATCAAGGGCACCAGGTAATTGGAAAATCCGAACAAGATGGGCATGGCCACAAAGAAAATCATGGTTGTCCCATGCATGGTGAACATGCGGTTGAAAACCTGGGAAGAAACGAAGTTATTGTGCGAATGCATCAACTGAATGCGGATGATGAGGGCCTCGACTCCACCGATGATGAGAAACACCAGAGCCGAGACGATGTAGAGAATGCCCAGCCTTTTGTGATCGACTGTGGTTAGCCACTGATGAAGCTCGTCGACGCAGGGCTTCGCTTCTGTTTGGCCGACGGGAACGGTGAGCACATTGGATGACATAATCAGCTTTCCAAGCGTTCTAGTGCAGCGTTTCCATGTAACTCACGACTGCATCGAGGTCCGCATCGCTCAGCTTCATGGCGGGCATCAGCGACCCAGGTTTGATTGCACTGGGATTTTGGATCCAAAGACGGAGGTTGTCGTGAGTGTTTTCAGCAGCACCCGCTGCAATGGTGGTGCGGCTCATCAAATGGGTGAGGTCAGGACCAAAGTGTCCATCCGCTGGTGTTCCTCCTACCTGATGTCAGTTCATGCAGGCGTTCCGTTCAAACACTCGCCTGCCAGCGATTGCACCAGGGTCTTCGACTGCGGGTTTCTGCTGGACGCGCACCCAGGCACTGAAATCATCCGCCCGATCCACAGAAACCCTGAGTAACATCTTGGCGTGCTGTGTCCCGCAATACTGTGCACACTGACCAAGAAAAACGCCCGTGCGCTGCGGGTCCATCCACATTCTGTTGGGGTGGTTTGGAATGAGATCGGTCTTGCCTGCAAGCTCCGGCACCCAAAAGCTGTGGTCCGTATCGACGGAGAGCAATTGTAGGAACGTGGGTGTCGGATGAACGGGATCGCTGACCGGAATATGTAGTTCGTTCGCCGTGACGACACCCAGCTTCGGGTAACGAAATTCCCACCAGTATTGATGTCCAATCGCGATCACATCCAGAGCACCAACTGGTTCGGGAGCATCCTGGATAGCGTGAATAACTCTTGCAGTGGCCAAGA
>JBEKWZ010000901.1:0-2565 GCA_049512555.1 Candidatus Sulfotelmatobacter sp.
GTCTGGCTTTGGACGCGGGGAAATGTTTGCTGCTGGATGGGGAGAAGGTGATTGAGGCGGCGAATGGGGCGGGGATTGCGGTGGTTGCGGATGGGAAGATTTGATGAAGGACGGGAGAGCATCCGAGGCTGGTCGCATTGCCGATCAGCTGCGGCGGGCGTTCGATGGGAGCGCGTGGCATGGGCCGGCCCTGCTGGAACTGCTGGAGGATGTGGATGCGGCTACGGCTGCGGCTAAGCCGCTGGCTCACGTTCACAGCATTTGGGAGCTGGTGCTGCATATTGCGGTGTGGGACGAGGCGGGGTTGCGACGGCTGAGTGGAGAGAAATGGCAGCCGAAGGGGTTGGCAAATTTTCCGGCGGTGACGACGGCAACGGACGGTGCGTGGCGCAAGGCGGTAGCGGCGACGAAGCGGACGCATGAGACTCTGGTGAAGACCGTGGCGGGGCTGCCGGATTCGCGGCTCAAGGAGCGGATTCCGGGGAAGCGGTATGACTTTTATCATTTGCTGCATGGGATCGCGCAGCATGAGCTTTATCATGCGGGGCAGATTGCGATTTTGAAGAAGGCCCTCAGGGGCTAAAGCCCCCGAATTTATTTTGACGCCTTACGCGGCGCTGAAGCGCCGCTCTTCCACGGGTGCGCACGCGGTTTTGGCGACGATTGGAACTCCGCAAGTGTTCCAAGGGCGGGACGAGGTAACGCTCCAGGGTGGGGTCCGGGCGAAGTGAGCCTCCGCGGTAGAGCTTCTGGACTGCGGTGAATCTTGTTCAGCGAACCACGCGCGATTGTTTTGCGAAATCGCGGCGTCACCACTTCTTGAAAATTACGGCGACGGCGGCGACGATTAGGGCGAAGCCGGCCAGGTAATTCCAGCGCAGGGGCTGCTTCAGATAGAGGACCGAGAAGGCGGCGA
The DNA here is from genome assembly GCA_049512555.1 of Candidatus Sulfotelmatobacter sp. Lineage (GTDB taxonomy): Bacteria > Acidobacteriota > Terriglobia > Terriglobales > Acidobacteriaceae > Sulfotelmatobacter. Next base: position 917 of record JBEKWZ010000901.1, read on the forward strand.
AGACTGTCAGGGTGATGACTTCTTGGATGGTTTTGAGTTGGGCGGCGGTGAACTCGTAGGAGCCGATGCGGTTGGCGGGAACCTGGAAACAGTATTCGAAGAAAGCGATCAGCCAGCTGATTAGGATGACTTTGTAGAGCGGGACTTCGCGGAATTTCAGATGGCCGTACCAGGCGAAGGTCATGAAGATGTTGGAGATGGTTAGCAGGGCGATGGTTCGCATGCGAGTGAGTCCGTCCTTTCGGTGGCGATTGCCGTGGAGCGAGCTTCGTGAGCTTCTCGCGGCGGAAGAGCACGTCCCTCAGGGGCTAAAGCCCGCGCACATTACGTCTGCTTTACGCGGCCCTGAAGGGCCGCTCTTCCACGTTTCAACACTTCGACAGTTCAGCACTTCGACGGTTCAACAGTTCGACGGCGCGGCTTGAAGCCGCGCCCTTTCGAGACTCGCGGCCCACGGCTTGCGCTGTGGGCTGCATTTTTCGCCGCTCTACGGCTGGAGCGGGCCGCGTTAATGCCGCGTTAATCCAGATGCTCTTTCCTGCGCCAACGTTTACAATTTGTTTTCGGCAACCGGCCAACGAGAATTTCTCCTGCCATCACACAATCTGCCATCGCAAAATCCGACTACCGTCGCCGTCGTGGGCGTGGGCGTTTTTGGGCGCAATCATGCTCGAGTTTATAAGGAACTCGAGCTGCAGGGGGAGCCGGTGCGGCTGTTGGGGGTGGTCGATCCGGACCTGAGCCGCGCGGATGCGGTGGCGCGCGAGTTTGGGTGCAAGGGGTTTGGATCAGTGCACCAGATGTTGACCACGCACAGCGAGTTGCAGGCGGCTTCGGTGGCTGCTCCTACAGTGCATCACCTGAGCGTGGCGCGGGAGTTGATGAAGGCGGGAGTGGATGTGCTGATCGAAAAGCCGCTGGCGGCCACGCTGGCGGAAGCGGAGCAGTTAGTGGCACTGGCGGCCACGCACAATCGAATTGCGCAGGTGGGGCATCTTGAGCGCTTCAATCCGGCGGTGCGGGCGACGGTTCCGTTGCTGACGCAGCCCATGTTTTTTGAGGTGCACCGGCTCAGCGTGTTTACTCCACGGTCGCTCGATGTGGATGTGGTGCTCGACTTGATGATTCACGATCTTGATATTGTGCTGGCGTTTGCGAAATCTCCGGTCAAGGAAGTGCGCGCGGTCGGCCTGCCCATTTTGTCGGGGAAAGTGGACATTGCGAACGTGCGGCTGGAGTTCGAATCTGGATGCATTGCGAATTTCACGGCTAGCCGGGTTTCGACGGAACGAGTGCGCAAGCTGCGCTTTTTTCAGCCGCGCCAATATGTGTCGCTCGATTATGGACGGCAGGAAGTGCTGGTGTTCACGGTCGGGCAGGATGAAGCGCCGGCGAGCCCTTCGGTGAATCCGCAGATCGGAGTGACCAAGGTTCCGGTGGCGTCGGAAGAGCCGCTGCACGCGGAGTTGAAGTCGTTTCTGCGGGCGGTTCGGGAGCGCTCGGAGCCAGTGGTTCCGCTGGAGGATGGACGGCGCGCGCTTGAGCTTGCGTTGGAGATTCTGGCGGCGATTCGCGAGCATGGGAAGAAAGTGGATTTGGCCGGAATCGCGAAGACCAAGCACTGAGCATGCTTGAGTGACCGAAGTGCA
>JBEKWZ010000902.1:0-2563 GCA_049512555.1 Candidatus Sulfotelmatobacter sp.
CGGAACCGACTTCATCAGCACCACGCTCGACGGCTACCCCGGCCTGATCACCGACTTCAGCGCCACGCAACGCGACATGGCCAACATTCACGGCGTGCTCGGTCTCATGCTCACGCCGTGGGGAAAAGTCGTGCCGGTCAGCTGCAGCTGGGATCATGCCTCGTCGGCAGACCTGCAATCGCTGTGCGAGAAAGTCATCAGTTCCGTTAGCCTGCGGCGCTAAACGCGGATTCGAAAATCAAAACAAACGGGGCAGCCGATTCGGCTGCCCCGTTTGTATCATCTTGATCCCCAACCCTAATGATGCGCTCCACTGGAAGCATGTCCAGCCGCTGTGCTGTGTCCTATCGGAGCAGTCGACACGCTGCTGACCGGCGCGCCTACGCCCGATCTCATCGCCGAACTCCCACCGAACTGTGGCGCCGGCGCCACCCTGGCGGATCCGTTCTTGGCCACTTCCCGGTTCAAATTCTTAAGATTCTCCAGCGAGCCCCGCGCAATCCCCATGCCCGCCGAGCCGGACCTGACCGTCAGGAACGACGCGCGCGCGGCCGAGGTCGCTCCACCCCTCCCTACCGCAATCGTCTTTCCCGTCCCCTCCGCCGGCGCAACCAGCGGATGGAAATTCGCCGGCAACGTCCCGGCAAAACGCGGTACAGTCAGCCAGTTACCATAACCTCCCGGCTGCCACATCCAGCCCATCCCCGGCACCATCATCCAGTTTCCGTACCGGTAAGGCATCCATCCCCATGGATACGCCGACGCAAACATGTAACCCATGCCAGGATAGAACGACCAGGCGCCGTCCATGAACGGATCCCATCCAACGCCTGTGAAGAACGGCTGCCACATCATCCCGTAGCCCGGAACGTTGCTGTAGGCGCCGTAATAATTCAGGTCGCTGACCCCATAGCCATACGGCGACGAATTATTCTTCGCATACTGCTCGTGGTAGGTGCTGGCCTCTCTGTCCCAGGAATCGAGCGGAGCTTCTGAAATCTTGTCGGCCACGGTGTACTTGTCATCGGACGTGTCGAAGGTCGCCGTCCTCTTTTTTTCCACCACAACTTTGCCCGCCGGACCTTCCACGTCGGCCTCGCCTTTGAACACCGCCAGGTGAGCGACTGTCGGCGAGGCTTCGATCCGGAAGTGGGCTGCGCGATCAAGCGCAAGCTTCTCCTTCGAGAAATTCAGGCTGAAATCATCTTTGCCCAGCCAGTTCACGTAGGCCATGCCCTCGACCAGATTGATCACCGAGATGCGCTTGCCAGAGTCATCCACGCCGAGCGTGCTGAACTCCACGGTCGTGTTGGGAGTCAGGCGCATCGTACTGCCGTCCTCGAACTCAATTTCGGCGCGGCCGCGGTCGCGCGTCTTCACCTGCGTCCCCTGCGTGACAGGGAGGTTGAGAAACGCGTTCTCAAATCCCAGGCCCGTGTTCTTATCGATCTGCACCGAGCCTTGCACGTCGCTAAGGCGAACGATGCGCGCCTGCGAACCGGCCAATGCGGGCAGCGCAATCAGCACGCAGGCAGAAGCCGTCAGAAGAACCATACTGAATCTGGAGAGCGATAGCTTGGACATAAGCAAACCTCCAAAAGGCCTTCGCCGCCTATTAGAACACGGTTTGCCAAAAGGAATTGTAAAACTTAAGGCCTGGGATACCGGCCGGCAGCCGGAGTCGTATTCTTTGAAGCTCCAAGGATTGGCAAGATATAAGATTGGCAAGATATAAACATTGGCGAGAAAGCTGGATTCCCGGACTGCTCAGCGCGCCGGGCCCGCGCCATTGCCCATTTCCATGAGCCGCTGCGCCCGCACCCGCACCACGTTGAGCACGGAACTGTCGTCGTAAATCTCCTGCAGAACCGGCTTTACCGCCTGCAGTTCGATGAGATCGCCGCGCTTCATCTCGTCTTCCATCTGCTTCAGTTCGTCGTCGAGGGCCAGCTTCTGGTAGCGATGGTAGTAAGCAAGCTGGCGGCCGAACTCGAGCGTCGCACCCATGCTCTGAAACAAAGTCGTCAGCTGCTGGACCGCGGGCACAGAAGAAAAATTGTAAGCCGCGGTAGTTTCGCGCTGCCCGTCTTTGTAGGTCAATTTCTTGGCGCCGGTAAAGGCCAGCTTGCGATTGCCGGAGTCAACTTTGCCGGAAAAATAATGGGCTTGCGCGGCTAGCTCGAAAATCCGGGCGCGGGTGGCCTCCGAGAAACTGAACTCCGTCTGGTAATTCTCGCGCTCGTCCGAGTCATTCGAGATCTTGGCCGAACATTCATAGCGGGCGTGGCCGTCGGACTGCACGGTAATGGTGTAGCGCTCGGGATCCGAGTCGGGAAAGCTCAGCGAAAAAGTAATCGTCGCGGGCTCGGCCGCCTGAGTTGAGACGCTAGATAGACGAAAAGAGAGAAAAACAAGGACGAGGATACCGGCGAAAAGAAATAGCCGCTGCCACCGCCCCGCGCAATGCGATCCCGCGCTCCCGGTCCTGATCATCCGTATCAGAATCAGCCCTCAGAATTCGTTCTCGCAGTCGACTTCCGCGACGCAACAAGCAATTATGCCA
>JBEKWZ010000903.1:0-2563 GCA_049512555.1 Candidatus Sulfotelmatobacter sp.
GCTAAAAGCCAGGAGCCCAGAAACCACCATGGCTACTTTAGTGACGCCGACTGAGAAGGTTGAAAAGAAGACGCCGCCGGTGACTGACGAGAAGACGGATCGGAAACAGCGGCCGCGCTCGGACGAGAAGTTCAAGATTTTCAGCGGCACGGCGAACGAGCCTCTGGCCGATGAAGTCTGCCATTTTCTCGGGATGCAGCGCGGGCAGGCGCAGGTGATTCGGTTTCGCGACGGCGAGTGCTACGTACAGATTCAGGAGAACGTGCGCGGCGCGGATGTGTTCGTGATGCAGCCGACGTGCCGTCCGGTGGACGAGCATTTGATGGAGTTGCTGCTGATGATCGATGCGCTGAAGCGCGCGTCGGCGCGGCGCATCACGGCGGTGATGCCCTATTTTGGGTACGCGCGGCAGGACCGCAAGGACAAGCCGCGCAGTCCGATTTCGTCGAAGCTGGTGGCTGATCTGCTGACCACGGCGGGTGCGAACCGGGCGCTGATTGTGGATTTGCATACGCCGCAGTTGCAGGGATTTTTCAACATCCCGGTGGATCATTTGTTTGCTTCGCCGGTGCTGGTGGATCACTTCCGCAAGCTGCAGTTGCCGAACTTGACGGTGGTTTCGCCGGATGCGGGTGGCGTGGAGCGGGCGCGGTTTTTCGCAAAGAAAGTTGACGCGGCTCTGGCCATCGTCGACAAGCGGCGCGTCGAAATGAACGTGGCGGAAGTTATGCACGTGATCGGCGACGTCGACGGGCGCACCTGCCTGGTCATCGACGACTTGATTGACACGGCGGGAACGCTGGTGAAGACCGCGGCGGCGCTTGTCGAGAACGGGGCGACTCAGGTTTATGCGTGCGCGTCGCACGCGGTGCTTTCGGGGCCGGCGGTGGAGAACATTCGCAACTCGGTGATCAAGGAAGTGGTGGTCACGAATACGATTCCGCTGACGGCCGAGGCGGATGCGCATCGGACCGAAAAGGGAGGGAAGATCAGCGTCCTCTCGATTGCGGGATTGATTGGCCGGGCGATTCAGGCCAATCACGAAGAGACTTCGGTGAGTAAGTTGTTTACTTAGTGAGTTAAGAATTTGCAGAGCGCGGGCAAGAAGCAGGTTCCTCCACTGCGCCGTCGCTTCGCTCCGGCTCCGGTCGGAATGACAACACTTAACTTGAATTGAATTAGAAAAGATTATCGAATTAAAGGGAATTGAAATCTATGGCGACTGTATTGGAACAGAACACACTGGAAGCGCAACCGCGGGTAGCGGGAACCAAGAATCATGCTCGGCGGGTACGCCGGGATGGAAAAATTCCGGCCGTAGTTTATGGGGCGGGCAAAGATTCGCTGCCCATCAGCGTGGATCCGCGGCACGTTCAGCGCATCCTGAACTCTGAGACCGGGCACAACACGATTTTCGATCTGGCTCTGACTGGCGGCGAGCGCTCCAAAGCTATGATCGTCGACTGGCAGTACGAGCCCATCAAGGGGCATCTGCTGCACATCGACCTGAAGCGCATCGCGCTCGACAAGGTGCTGAAGGTCAGCGTGCCCGTGATTCTGCGGGGCGAGGCGGCGGGCGTGAAGCAGGAGGGCGGCATCATGGAACAGATGCTGCGCGAAGTCGAGATCGAGTGCCTGCCGGCGGACATTCCGAGCCACATCGACGCCGATGTAAGTCATCTCACCTTTGGCAAGGTGCTGCGCGTTTCAGAGTTGCCACAATCGGACAAGATCAAGTTCATTACCGATGCGAACCAGCCCGTGGCGCACGTCACCGCGGTGAAGGAAGAAGTGGTGGCGACGCCTGATGCGGTGGCGGCTGACGCGGCGGCTCCGGCTGAGCCTGAAGTTATCAAGAAGGGCAAGCAGGAGACCGAGGAAGAAGGCGCCGAGGCCGGCGACAAGAAGCCGGAGAAGGCCGAGAAGGCAGAGAAGAAGGAGAAGAAATAGCCGCGTGGGGGTAAGGCCGAGCTGCGCTCGGCGGACGGGCGAGTCGCCCGTCCCCACACGAGCTTATACGCGTGAAACTGATCGTCGGTCTTGGGAATCCCGGCATCGAGTACCAGTTCACGCCGCATAACCTGGGCTTTCTGGCGATTGATCGGATCGCAGGCAGCCTGGGCGTGGAAGTGAGAAACCGGCAGTGCCGGGCGCTGACGGCCCGGGCGATCGTTGCAGATCAGATGGTGTTGCTGGCCAAGCCCGAGACGTTCATGAATTTAAGTGGCGTCGCGGTGCGTGAACTGATTCAGGAATATGACGCGAAGCCGGAGTCGGACCTGATTGTGATTCAGGACGAGCTGGATTTTCCGCTGGGCACGCTGCGGATTCATACGCGGCGAAGTTCGGCGGGGCACAACGGCATCGAGTCGATTATTGGAGCGCTGGGCACGCAAGATTTTTTGCGCATCCGGATGGGCGTGGCGCCGGAGCGCAAAGTTGGGGACGGGGCGGAGTATCTGCTGTCCCCGATGAAGAAGAAAGAGTTGGAAGTTGTGGACGGCATTCTCAACACCGCGGAAGAAGCGGTGAAGGTGATTTTGAAAGAAGGTCCGGCGGCAGC
>JBEKWZ010000904.1:0-2556 GCA_049512555.1 Candidatus Sulfotelmatobacter sp.
TGCCGGTGGTGGTCCCGGCGGAATCGATGGCGAACATTCTCGCGAACGTGATGGGCAATCAGAAAATGCGCAACCTGCGCGTGGCGGAAACAGAGAAGTACGCGCACGTTACGTATTTTTTTAACGGTGGGGTCGAGACACCGTTCCCGGGAGAGGAGCGCTTGCTGGTGCCTTCGCAGAAAGTCGCGACTTACGATCTGAAGCCGGAGATGAGCGCGGCGGGGATTGCCGACGCGGTAGTAAAGGCCACGGAGGATGGAACGTTCGACGTGATGATCGTCAACTTTGCCAATGCCGATATGGTCGGGCACTCGGGCAAGCTCGAACCTACGATCAAGGCGGTTGAGACCGTCGATGCGTGCCTTAGCCGCATCGAGTCGGCCGTCCGCGCCAAGGGCGGAGCGATGCTGATCACGGCCGACCATGGCAATGCAGAAATGATGATCGATCCGGCGACGGGCGGTCCGCACACGGCGCACACGACGAATCCGGTGCCGTTTATTGTGGTCTCAGAGGACGCTAAGAAGTTCACGCTGAAGCCGGGTGGATCGCTGCGCGATATTTCGCCGACGCTGCTGGGAATGTTGGCGGTCGACGAGCCGCAAGAGATGACCGGAGCGGATCTGCGCGTGCCGTTGAAGAGCTAAGCGCGGCCGAATCAAATTGAGTAGAGACGTTGCTAGCAATGTTTTGCCGGGCGCCGGCAGAGACGTAGCAAGCTACGTCTCTACGATTAGTGCGCGATCGATTAGTGAACGATCGATTGGTGCGCCATCGAACGCTAGGGGAGCGAATTCCTAGTTTGACATCAGAGCGGGAGCGGTGGCCAGCAGGCCGGCGACAAGCTCCAGGTCGTGCAGATCTTCGCGGCTGAAATCCTGGGCAAATTTTGCGTCGAGGGCCTTGCGGGAGATCTGAATCACGCCTACCACGACGGAATCGCGGTCCATGATCGGAACCGACATCAGTTTCTGAATCGGCGAAGGGTGAACTGGTTCGTCGGAATCGGTCGCGGACGGCTTGATGGTCTCGAAAATACTGGCGTGCTTTACGCGAGCGAAGTTGTTGAAAATCTCGGCTTTCTTGCTGAGAGCCGTGTGCGCCGCTACTGCCTTGCTCGACAGCGGAATCGCGCCTGAGGTGCGCAGGTATTCGGGGAACACGAAAAACAGCGATCCTCCCTCCAGACGCATGAGGGCGACTTCGGTGTACTGCACGCGAAAAATCTTTGCCAGGACCATGCACAGGTCCAGAGCCGATACTCCCTGGCCCAGCACAGATCCCAAGGGGAGCAGATGTTCAGGAAGAACAATTTCTTCCATCATCCCGTGATCGTTATTTTGGGTCATATTGGTTAGCCCGCTGTCTCCGCTGCGTTTGCGCAGTCAACACAGACTCTATCGCATTTTTCGCGCCATCAGGTACTTCCGAAGGTAATGAGAAGTAGGGGCGTAAGTCTTGTGTTTTCAGTGGGAGTGCAAACCAAAGTCGGTGTCTGGCATTAGGCGACCCACAGAGTAACCCGCCGCAAAGCATCATTGGGCTGACAGATTTTGTCAGTTGCACTGTTAGTGAGGCCCTTTGGCGGGTCACCGGAGCCTGACGGTTTCATCCGGGCCCCAAACTCGTTTACACTTCCGGCTATGAGTAACCCGACGCAACCTACCGTGAAGTTGATCAATGGCCCGGACTATCGCGAGACCTACGCCAATAGCGTGCAGATGCGCGTTAACATTTGGGACTTCTTCCTGATTTTCGGCACTCTGCAGCAGCAGAGCGAGACCCAGGTAGAGATCCGGAACGTGCAGGGCATCTACCTGAGCCCGCAGCAGGCCAAGGCGCTGCTCGGACTTCTGCAGCAGAACGTAGCTGGATACGAGAGCACGTTCGGAGAGATTAAACTCGACCAGCGCATGGGACCGCAGGGGCCGGTGCATTAACGCGCCGTTCGTCGTAGAGACGTAGCTGGCTACGTCTTTGCTTAAATCATTTCGGATGGTGGCGAGAGAGACGTTGCACGCAACGTCTCTACGGATTGCGAGATCCGTTCGCGAGCGACGTCCCTACCTATAGAATGAGTTCTCCCATGCGATCTTCGCGGGCGCATCCAGGCATCGTGTTCGCCGTTATTTTTGTTGGGATTTTTCTGCTGCACATCCCGCTGCTGCAGCTTCCTTATTTCTGGGACGAAGCGGGATACTACATTCCCGCTGCGCGCGACCTGCTGCTAAGCGGGAGCCTGATTCCGCACACCGCTGTCTCCAACGCGCATCCGCCGCTGGTGCTGGCCTGGATTGCGCTGTGGTGGAAATGCGTGGGCTACGCCCCGCTGGTGACACGGTCGGCAATGCTGGTGGTTGCGGCCTTTTCTCTGACGGGAGTATTTCGCCTGGCTGAGCGCGTGGCGAATACGCAGGTGGCGATTGCCGCGACGCTGTGTACGGCGCTGTATCCGGTTTTCTTTGCGCAAAGCTCTCTTGCCCAAGTGGATCTGGCTGCGGCGGGCCTTATGTTCTGGGGGCTGTGGGCTTATCTGGACGATCGTCCGGTCGCCAC
>JBEKWZ010000905.1:0-2551 GCA_049512555.1 Candidatus Sulfotelmatobacter sp.
TTCGGCGGGAGTCATCTTGATGTCGAAAGAACCTTTGGCATGGACCATGTGCATCTCCGTCTGGGCTGCGACCCCCAGAGCGAGACTCATCACCGCCATTGCGACTGCGAGTCTCACTCTCATATCGCCCCCGAAATGCAACTCACAGAATTCTTGATCCGAGCTCGATCGTATCCTTTGCGTCCGCACGACCCGCGGCGTCTCCCATCGTTGCGGAACCAAACGACACTGGAATCACAAGCCTCCCATTACTCCGGCAACTTCTGTTCCCCGCGGATAGTCAGTCGAGCCTCCGCCTGCGCAGCCGGCGTCCCCGGCTGTCCTCCACCTACGCTAATCACATAATCCCCCGCCCCAACCATCCGGTCGCCAGCTTCGTTGACATAACTCACGTCCCGCGGCTGCAGCGCAAGCGACACGTGACGCACTTCTCCTGCCCCCACGTGAACTCGCGTGAAGCCGCGCAGCGCACGCAACGGTACGCCCGCAAGCTTGGGAAAAGTAATATAGAGCTCCACGACTTCATCGCCCGCCCGCGGGCTGGCGTTCTTCACGTCCACATCGACTATGACCGGATTACCCGCATCCAGTTCAGAACTCGACAGCTTCATGTTGCTGTATTCGAATTTCGAGTAACTCAACCCGTACCCGAACAGATACAGCGGCTCTCCCGTAAAGTAGCGGTACGTGCGATTCTTCATCGCATAATCTTCGAACTCCGGCAACTGCTCCACGCCCTTATAAAAAGTCACGGGCAAGCGTCCGCCGGGATTGTTCACGCCCGCGAGCGTCTGCGCGATCGCCGTTCCACCTTCTTCTCCCGAGTACCAGGCATCAACGATCGCATTAGCGTGGTCGTTCGCCCAATTCACCGCGAGAGCGCTCCCGTTCATCAGCACCACCACCAGCGGCTTGCCCGCGCCCTTCACCGCTCCCAGCAGCGCTTCCTCTTCCTCCGGCAGGTTCAGGCTGGTGCGGTCCCCACCCCTGAATCCCGGCACTTCAACCTTCATCTCCTCGCCTTCCAGCTTCGACGTGATGCCGACCACCGCCACCACTACGTCGGCATCACGTGCCGCGGCGGTTGCTTCGACAAGCGGATCCTTTCCCGCCGGCCTCCACACCAGCTTGATGCTGAAAGCGCCTTTGAGAAACTCAATCTTCACGGGATAGCGATGCCCTTTAGTTAGAGCAACGGTGGTTGTCTGCACGTTGGGATCGTGCAGGACTGGGTCGTCAACAATTAACTTGCCGTCGAGCCACATGCGCTCGTTTGAACCGGCTAGCCCGATCTCGTAGCTGCCCGATTCGCTGGGAGTGAGAAATCCGCTCCAGCGCACCGAAAACTCTTTCATTCCCTGCGGAGCAGGGATAGCTTGTGCATCGGGAATGAATACGAAGGTCTGAACATCGACGATCGGATCAACCCGCGTCACTTGCGGCGTTCCGGTCATCTCCCCGGAGAAGTATTCGCCTTTAAGACCGGGCTTGCCGTCGTCGGTCGAAAGCGCCGAGGTTGGAACGACCGGGTGCTCGCGCAGGAAATTCGTGCCCGGAACAAAGGTGACCTGCGCTCCCGAAAAGTGCTTGCGAATCCCCTCCAGCGCCGAGACCGCATGCGAAGCCGTGCCGCTGTAGTTTCCGTGCAGCACCTGAGTTTGATCCGCCAGCGGGCCCACCACCAGGATTCTCTTTACGCTCGCCGCGAAGGGAAGCACGCCATCATTCTTCAGCAGCACCATCGACTCGCGCGCCGTTTTCAGCGCCAGTTCCCGGTGCGGAGCGCTGTCAATCTCGGACTCCGGCGTCCGCGCGTAAGGGACCATCTCGGGAGGATCGAACATTCCCAGCCGCATGCGCGCCGTAAACAGCCGCCGCAAAGAGGTATCAAGATCTGCTTCCGTGAGCAGCCCCTGCTTCACTGCATCCACGAACGGCTTGTAGTCGTGGTCGTCTTTCGTGATCGTGAAAAAATCCGCGCACTCGTTGTCCATGCCCGTCTTGATCGCGGCGGCTGCCGCTTCCGCCTGGCTCTTCACGAACTTGTGCCCCTGAAAAATGTCAACGATCGCATCGCAGTCCGACACGACGTAGCCGTTAAACTTCCACGCGCCGCGCAACTGATCCTTCAACAAAAACGTGTTCGCACACGCCGGTTGTTCGTTGACGCGGTTGTAAGCGCACATCACCGACTCCGCCTTGCCTTCCGTCACCGCCGCACGGAACGCCGGCAAATACGTGTCCTCCATGTCATGCTTCGATACCTGCACATCAATCGAGTGTCGCGACGGCTCCGGCCCGCTGTGCACCGCAAAATGTTTCGGCGTCGAAATCACCCGGAAATATTTCGGATCATCCCCCTGCAACCCGGTCACGAACGCCACGCCCATCCGTCCCGTAAGAAAAGGATCCTCACCGTACGTCTCCTGCCCTCGGCCCCAGCGCGGATCGCGAAAAATATTGATGTTCGGCGACCAGAAATCCAGCCCCTCCATAATGTCGCGCCGCCCTGCCCGCACCGCCTGGTTATGCTTGGCACGAGCTTCCGTGC
>JBEKWZ010000906.1:0-2549 GCA_049512555.1 Candidatus Sulfotelmatobacter sp.
GCGAAGTGCGCGACGACTACTTTGGTCTGGGTGCGAACAATGCGTCCTTCTTCAACATACCGATCAACGTCCCCGGCGGATCGGGACCGAATCAAGGAGTTTTCGGCACGCTGAGGCGCAATACTTTTCGCGGACCCGGATATCACGATTTCGATTTCGCCATGATCAAAGACACCCCCTTCGGCCATCGCGGAAACGCAGAGTTGGGCACGGTCGAGTTTCGCGCGGAGTTCTTCAATCTGTTCAACATCGTGAACTTCGGTCTGCCCTCGAACATCGTCCGCGGCAGCGGATTCGGCATCATCAGCAAGACTTCGGGGACGTCAAGGCAGATCCAGTTTTCACTGAAAGTGATTTATTGACCCGCGGAAGGGTTGGCGGAGAGACGCCGAGGAGGAAATGAAGTCGGGTTCAGTCGCCGCTGGCGTGGTGCTGCGTAGGAACAAGGACCAGGCGCGGGCGGCCGGCTTCGGCCTGCTGCTGCGACCGGTGGCCGAATGCCCTCAGAATGCAGATGACGGCGGCGTACGCCGCGATAACGCCCAGGCTCACGGACGCGATGACGGTGAAGAAGAGGATAACGGGCATTAAGAACGAGATCACGATCGACCAACCTTAGATAGACCCAGAGTCTGTTGCGGCGCCTCTCCCATCCTTAACTTATGGCCTGAGCGCGAACTGCAAGGCTTTTCAAATCTAACCGCGTTGACGCTCCGCGCTGTTGACGACTAAGATACGGAGTAGAGCTGTGCATTTCCACTTTCTAACAATTCTGATTACCTGTCGACGTTACGGAAGGGGCATGAACCCCGGCGAATAATGGCGATTACCAAGATTTCCGTCCGTGGCGCCCGCCAGCACAATCTCAAGAATATTGACGTTGAGATTCCGCGTAACGCGCTGACCGTAGTCACCGGCCTGAGCGGCTCGGGGAAATCTTCGCTCGCCTTCGACACCATTTATGCCGAGGGCCAGCGCCGCTACGTCGAGACTTTGTCGGCCTATGCGCGGCAGTTTCTCGACCAGATGGAACGCCCCGATGTCGATGCAATTGATGGACTTAGCCCGTCCATCTCGATCGAGCAGAAGACCACCAGCCGCAGCCCGCGCTCGACCGTCGGCACGATCACCGAAATTTACGACTATCTTCGGTTATTATTCGCCTCGATCGGCGCCCCGCATTGCCCCAAGTGCGGCCACGCCATCAGCCGCCAGTCCGCCGACCAGATCGTCCAGCGGGTCATGGCGCTGAGTCCCGAAGACCGCGTCATGGTCATGGCTCCCATCGTCCGCGGGCGCAAGGGCGAGTTCAAGAAAGAGATGGAAACTCTCGTCAAGCACGGCTACACCCGGGCGCGCATCGACGGAGAGTTGGTCAGTCTCGACGACGACCTCGCCGGCGCCGTCAATCTCGACAAACGAAAAAATCACACCATCGAAGTCGTGATTGATCGCCTCCTGGTAAAGCCCGGCATCGAGCATCGTCTGGAAATGTCAGTCGGCCTGGCGATGAAGCTGGCGGGCGGCCTGGTACAGGTGGCCGTAGTTGGAGGAGAAGAACAACTGTATTCCGAGAAGCTGGCGTGCCCCGATTGCGGCATCAGCGTGCCGCAACTCGAGCCGCGCTCATTTTCGTTCAACAGCCTATACGGCGCGTGTCCGGAATGCCACGGCCTCGGCAGCCGCTACGATTTCGATCCAGCCAAGGTAATCACCGACTGGTCGAAGCCGCTGCTCGATGGCGCGCTCGGACCCGGGTCGGCGTCGCAGAATCTGATTCACATGCTGCAGATTTCGGCGGCCGCATATGGCATCAACCTGAACACTCCATTTGAAAAGTTCCCCGAGAAGACGCAGGATTTTCTGCTGAACGGCGAGCCCGGACGCGGGGGCAAAACCGGATTCCACGGTATCTTCGGATACCTGAAACAGAATCTGGACGAGTCCACTTCCGAAGGCTACCGCGACTGGTTGATGGATCACATGTCGGCAACCGAGTGTCCAGCATGCCACGGCAAGCGCCTGCGGCCGGAGAGCCTGGCGGTCAAAGTAAATGGCATGTCCATCGCCGATTTCACCGCCATGCCGGTGGAGCGGGCGCTCACCGCGGCGCAGGGCATTAAGCTGGCCGGACGTGAGGCGGCGATTGCCGGACGCGTCATGCACGAAATCGTCGAGCGGCTGCAATTTCTGGATGCGGTGGGGCTGGGATACATCTCGCTCGATCGCTCGGCGGCAACTCTGTCGGGCGGCGAGGGACAGCGCATCCGCCTGGCCACGCAAATTGGCTCGAAGTTGCGCGGCGTACTCTATGTGCTGGATGAGCCCTCGATCGGACTTCACCACCGCGACAATGATCGCCTGCTGACCGCTCTCGAAAATCTGCGCGACCTGGGCAATACGGTGCTCGTCGTCGAGCACGATGAAGAAACCATCCGCCGCGCTGATTATGTCGTCGATCTGGGCCCGGGCGCGGGACGTCATGGCGGCAACTTGGTCGCCCACGGCACGCCGGAAGAAATCATGGCCGATCCCGATTCGCTCACCGG
>JBEKWZ010000907.1:0-2546 GCA_049512555.1 Candidatus Sulfotelmatobacter sp.
GGTGGTAGCCGTGTTTCTGGGCTGGCTGATTCTCCACGAGCGCGTCGACCGCTTCATCCTCGCCGGCAGCGCGATCGTCGTGCTTTCAGTCATCCTAGTGACCAGCGCAAAGGTAAAAGAGAAGACGGTCGCAGAAGAGCTGCCCGCGGTCGAAGCCGCGGGAGACTGAACGTCGGGTGTCGGAGCTCAGACGTTAGCCCTGAGAGCCGAAGTCCGAGATCGCTACTTGCCCTCTTCCTCCTCCTCCGCATCCTCCACCAAATCCACCACATGCCCGCGGATGGCAAACGTCTGCCGCGCACCGCCGGCCGGCTCAAAGCTCACCCGCACCGGTCCCCGCTCCCACGTCGGAGCCGGGCAAGCTGAGTCAGGAGCCGCGTCATCCGCCATGCCAGCGCTGGTCCTTCCCGAGCTCGACAATTCCTTCTTCAACACCGGTTTCCGCCGGCTGAGTTGCGCCACCATGGCGTACGTCTTCTTCCCATCGTCGGCCACGCCGCAATAGGCGACATAGTCGCGATACCAACTCGCGGCCGAGTAATACGCATCGAACTCCGGCAGATTGATCGCCGACACACGCCCGGTCAGCCGGTCGACCAACAGCCAGCCTCCGCGCTGCCATTGCCAGCGCGGGACGGATTCCTCCGGAAGGCTGTCATTCACCCGAAACGCACGCCGCACCACAAACAGCCGCTCGGTCACGTCGTGCGGCGCGCCCAGCACATACTCTTTAACTCGCCCATCCACGATCAGCGCACGCACCTTGATGGTCAGCGGCCTGTCCTCGGCACCGACACCGGGAAACCATTGGACTGAAGTCGATTTCCCGAATGCGATGACGTGCACTTTCGTCGCCGCGCCCATCGCACCCGTCGCCAGCGCTGCACAGACCAGCCCGAGAACCATCCCAATTCGCGCCACCCGCATGAGGCGAGAGTAGGCACCAGTGACCTTCAACGCAAGACTTACGGTCACATCCGCGAAAACGATCTCCGAAAAATGTACCGAAATGGGAATAGCCACGTTCTGCAAACAATGGTACCGTTTTCAAAAAGCTGGCCTTGCTGCGGCGGAAACTGGAGAATGGCGGTAGAATCACAGAGGGCTACAATAACGATTTTCAATATGAGCAGCCTGCCTCCCTCTCGCACTACTTCCCGGCCCGATGTTCGGACAACTGCGACGGGCCAAGTTGCTTCTTATCAAAACATGGGTGACCTTTTACCACGACGTCGTGCGCCGCGAATTCTGGTCGTCGACGACCAGCCCGGCATTGCCGGCCTGATGAGCCAGTTGCTCACCATGCGCGGCTACGACGTGATCACTGCCTCGAACGCCGAGCAGGGCGAGGCCGAGGTCCGCCGCCAACTGCCCGACCTCATCCTGTCTGACGTGATGATGCCGGGTAAGTCGGGATACGATTTCTGCCGCAGCCTGAAAGAAAACCCGGTCACGCGCCTGATCCCCTTCGTCCTCATCACCGGGCTGAGTGACAGCACCGACAAAGTTCGCGGCATCGAAGCCGGCGCCGACGACTTCCTCAATAAGCCCGTGCTCGCCGAGGAACTGATTGCCCGCGTGAAGTCGCTGCTTCGTCTGAAAGAATTTACCGACGAACTCGAGACCGCCGACTCCGTCCTGTGCACTCTGGGCCTGATCGTCGAAGGCCGCGACCCTTACACTGAGGGCCACTGCGAGCGCCTTTCCGTTCGCGCCGCCGAACTCGGACGCCACCTCGGCATGGACGAAGATTCCATCCTCGCCCTGAAGCGCGGCGGATATCTCCACGATCTCGGCAAGATCGCCGTGCCCGACGAAATCCTGAAAAAAGGCAGCGACCTCACCCCCGCCGAGTGGCTGGTCATGAAGATGCATCCCATCACCGGCGAAAACATTTGCCGCCCGCTGCATTCTCTCCGCCTGGTGCTCCCCATCATCCGCCATCATCACGAACATTCCGACGGTTCCGGCTATCCCGACGGCCTGACCGGGCCGGAGATCCCTGTTCTGCCCCGGGTTCTGCAAGTCGTCGATGTCTACGACGCACTCCGCACCGCCCGCTCCTACAAAGCCGCACTCACCCACGATCAAACCGCCCAGACTATGCGCGAAGAAGCCGCCCGCGGCCTCTGGGACGCCGAATTAGTCGCCGAGTATTTCTCCATGCTCGAGCAGAAACGCCAAGTCGCCTAATACAGTTCTCAGTTCTCACTCTCCATATTCTCCTGTCATCCCGAGCGAAGCAGGACCGGGAGCGGAGCGAGCGGCCCTGCGCAGTCGAGAGCCCGCCCTGAGCAACCGACCGAAGGGAGGGCGTCGAATGGGGACCTTGAGCCGATTTCCCGCTCACGGAGCCGCCGCTCCCCGCTCGCACAATCTGCGGAGAACGCTTTTGGGTGGCGCAGCGCTTTCAGCGCTGCGATAAACTGCCATTCACGATGAGGGCTTCAGCCCCTGAGCTACCTCTACTCGAACTCCGATTTCCGAAACCGCAACCCACAAAGTACAATGCGCAAGGCCGATCTCCCGCATCCAAGGGATAATCT
>JBEKWZ010000908.1:0-2541 GCA_049512555.1 Candidatus Sulfotelmatobacter sp.
TCCTTCTCCTGACCCTGGTGGCAACGCTGTGGGGTACTGTCTATATCGGAGCAAGACGCAGCATGCCGCGAAACAAAAACCGACGTGTAGCGATTGCGAACAGATTAACTCGACACCCATCGTGGGCACGGGTTGCGTGGACGACCTTGTGCTGGACAGTACCACTTACTACTACGTAGCGACAGCGATCAATGCGAAGGGAAACATCAGCGTGTCCTCGAACGAGACCACTGCTCAGATCCCGCCTGGCAATAAGGCTGCTAGCTCCGTTGCGGTGAGTTCATATCCTCGCTGTCGGGCGACCGCCGCGTCGCAATAGGCGCCCCACCCTGCTTGCCGCAGACCCTTAAGACTGGCCCACTGCTATTTCCCGCACGCTCTCTTCCCCAGCGTCTGCTCTTGGATATATGTCTCCCGCCTCCAATACCCTTGGCGTGCAGATAAAATAGCCGGAGTGAATCACATTCTCCATGTTGTTGGGGCCAGGCCGAATTTTGTGAAAGCGGCGCCAGTATTGCGGGCGATTCGGCAAAGGGGCATCCGGCAGACGTTGGTTCACACCGGACAACACTATGATCGGAACATGTCGGACGTGTTTCTGACGCAGCTTGAGATTCCGGATCCAGATTTCAATTTGGCGGTCGGCTCGGGAAGCCACGCTACGCAGACGGCGCAGATCATGCTCCGGCTCGAGCCCGTCATTCTGGAAAGCAAGCCCGACATCACTCTGGTTTATGGCGACGTGAATTCCACTGTTGCTGCGGCTCTCGTCTGCTCGAAGTTGCTGGTTCCGGTCGGTCACGTTGAGGCCGGACTGCGGTCCTTCGATCGAACCATGCCGGAGGAAATCAACCGGATTGTGACCGACCGCCTCTCCGATGTTCTGTTCACGTCTTCCGAGGACGGTGAAATCAATCTCCTTCGCGAAGGCGTTGCCAAGGAACGAATTCATTTCGTCGGCAATGTCATGATCGACTCCCTCATCCGGCTCTTGCCGGCCGCGAAAAGTTGTAAGAATCGACCTGCGGAGCGGTTTGCTCTCGTAACCCTGCACCGACCCTCCAACGTTGATGATGTCGAAACCCTCCAGGGAATATTGCACTCCCTGACGAAGGTGAGCAAGGATCTGGACATCATTTTTCCGGTGCATCCTCGAACCCGTCAGCGCCTATCCGAGTTTGGGATCACTTGTAAAAATCTGCGCCTCCTCGATCCCATGCCTTACATCGAGTTCCTGGCGCTTCAAAGCTGCGCAACGGTTGTGATTACCGACTCTGGGGGAATTCAAGAAGAGACAACGTATTTGGGCATACCGTGTTTGACCTTGAGGTCCAACACCGAGCGACCGATCACGGTAAGCGCTGGCACGAATATCTTGGTCGGCGACGACCGGACAAGCCTGATCACTGAATTGGGAAAAATTCTAGAAGGCAAACCAAAGAAAGGCATCACGCCTCCCTTATGGGATGGTTGCAGCGGTGATCGTATTGCAGACATCCTGCAGCGAATGTGACAAGGGCTGGGCGCTAATCCTCTGGACGCCTCGGTGAAAGCCTACCTTGGCTTGCTGATTGCCTCGCCGGTGAGTGGGACGAACACCGGCATTCATCGCTGCCGTCAGCGGTCGGAGGGCTCCCGGAAGCGCTGATTATCAGTGAGCTTTGGCAACGCGCGCAGATTGCCCGTCACTTTGACGGAGAAGTTCTGCACGGCGGGTACGCCATCCACCCCATCCACCGTAAGTCGGATATTGAAATCGGACGCTCTGGTGTAGGTGTAAGACACCTTGGAACCGTTTGCGCTGTTGCCGTCGCCGAAATCCCAGTGATACCTGATCGCGGGCACACCGTCGGCGTCGGTTTGCGCCGATAGATGGATGGTATCGCCGGCGTTGGCGGCCGCGGGCACTTGCGCCTTCACGGTTGGCGCGCTCGCCGAGGCGTTGCTGTCAATGAGTTTGATGACGCGGACGGACTCCGGTGGTTGATTCTCGATCCGCACGATATCGCCGGTGAGAGCGACTTGCGCGCTTTGGTCGAGCACATCCGACGCAGTAAACGTGTGCCCTGCGGGCAGCCCGAGGTCAGTCAGCTTCAACGTGTGTGACCGGGGAGTCTTTGTCCAATTGAAGACCGTCAAGATAGCCTGTCGCGGACTTTCCTGCAGAAAGAAAATGCTGGGTTGTTCATCCTCGGCCTCGTAGGACATCAGATCGAGCGGCTTGGACGCTCGTCCAACCTTGGGAATATTCAGCAAGTCCGGGTTTTCAACCAACGCCAGACGATCTTTCTCTGACCCCAGTGTGAGCAGATCATCGCCAATCTCGTACATGCCGCCAGACACGGCGGAGAGCGCGATCGACGCCTGAGCGCCGGACAGCGAGACTGGCGTCTGCGCCCGTCGATCCTCCAGCAGGAAACTGTCGGTGACGTTGAAGGCGTCAGGATCATCCACGAAGAAATTGCGCTGCATATAAAACCGGGCGGCAATTCCAGGCGCAGAGTTCTTGGTCCTCTGAAAACTGTGCCCTGTGTCCACTGA
>JBEKWZ010000909.1:0-2539 GCA_049512555.1 Candidatus Sulfotelmatobacter sp.
TACGCGATTCGTGCGTTTGAGACCCGGGCGCTTGACTATCTGCTGAAACCTTTTGATCAAGATCGCCTGCATGCGGCCATTGAGCGAGCCAGCGTCGAAATCCGAAAGTCGAAGGATCAGGAGTTTACCAATCGCGTCCTTGAACTTCTCTCTTCCGTAAACTCCGCGAAGAAAGCGATTCCAGAGTTCGAAGATCGCCTCGCCATCAGAACCAACGGCCGGGTGGTGTTCTTGAATCTCGACGAGATTCACTGGGTCGAAGCGGCCGCCAACTATGTTCGCCTGAATACCGGGAAGGACTCCTACCTTTTCCGGGAAACTATTTCGCGCATTTCAGAGCGCCTGAATCCAGTTGACTTCGTCCGCATCCACCGCTCGATGATCGTCAACGTTCGCCGGATCAAAGAATTGATCCCCGTCAATAGCGGGGAATATGTTGTCATCCTGAACAGTGGAAAAGAACTCTCCTGCAGCCGCGGCTACCGCGCCAACTTGCAACACCTGATCGCCAAGAATTCGTGAGTGCACGGTTACCGTAGCAGTCGCCGCGAAGGGCGCAGCCAGAACGGGGACGAATACTCTTGGATCAGGTACCAACACATCAATTCTGCACATCGATCCACTGCATACGCCCCGACGACCTCTATCTATTTGTGGGGAGAGTTTGACTTTCTTTTGCGAGCGGCGTTTAAGTAAACAACACGCTCCGGGGTTGCGATACGCAAGTGAGGTGAGCCGATGGAATCCTTAATGCAAGACGTTCGCTACGCTTGGCGTATGCTGGGTCAGTCGCCCGGTTTCACGATCGTCGCGGTGCTCACGCTGGCGTTGGGAATTGGTGCGAACACGGCGATGTTCAGCGTCATCAATTCCGTGCTGTTCAATTCAATTCCTTTCCGCGACTCCAGTCGGGTGATGGTCCTGTGGAAGACGATGTCGAACGGCAACCCAAACGCCTTTTCCACTCCGGCCTTTCTCGAGATGAGCGAGCAGGGAGATTTTCTAGCCCAGCTGGGCGCATTTTCGGGCGTCGGGAAAAACCTCGGAGGCAAGGAACTTCCTGAGCGGATCGCCGGCGGGAAGGTTAACCACGATTTACTGCCGGTCCTGGGAGTCCAGCCCATCCTGGGCCGGATGTTCTCGGCGGATGAAGACCGCCCGGGCGCGGGCGCGGTTGTGATTCTGAGCCATGCGCTCTGGTCCACGCGCTTCGCTTCGCGTCAGGACATCTTAGGCCAGATTGTTGACCTGGACGGCGCACCGTATACGGTAGTTGGGGTCATGCCGACGGGATTTCATGTCTTGGCGGACACAGAGTTGTTCTGGATTCCGCTGCAACTGGAGTCGGCCAATGCGCAAGTTGCGGCGCGGAATGTTCATTGGCTGTTCGCTTTTACGCGTCTCCCGCAAGGAACCAGCCAGAAACAAACGCAAGCCAAATTGGACGCAGTTGCGGCGCGATTGAAGGCGGAGGATCCCACCGGGGAGGGCGGATTCGGTGCGACATTGCAATCGGTCACCGATGTTGTGAATGGAACGGTGAAGCCGGTGCTGCTGTTGCTGATGGGAGCCGTAGCTTTCGTTTTGCTGATTGCCTGTTCGAACGTGGCCAACCTGTTGCTCTCACGAAGCGCTTCGCGACAACGCGAAATCTCCATTCGCACCGCGCTCGGCGCCAGTCGCTGGCGAATGATCCGTCAGTTGCTGACCGAGAGCGTATTGCTATCGCTGCTGGGCGGCGGGTTTGGACTGGGGCTCGCGGAGATTGCGATTCGGTTGCTACGACTCTCTCATCCCTCGAGCATTCCCGCGTCGAATGCCATCGTCATCGATCCTACCGCGCTTACGTATGCCGCCCTTCTCTGCGGAGTGGTGGGAATTCTTTGCGGACTCGCCCCGGCCTGGGAAGGATCAAAGGGCAACATGAGCGAGACGCTGAAGGAAGGGTCGCGGGGCAGCAGTGGAAGCTTTGGAAGTCATCGCGCCGTGCTGGTGATAACCGAGACGGCGCTGGCGTCAATGCTGTTGATCGGGGCGGGCCTGTCGCTGCGAAGTTTGTGGCATGCCGAAATGGTGAGCCTCGGATTCAATCCAGAGGGCGAGTTGACCTTTCGAATCGCGGCACCGGCTCAACTTTCCGATCAACTCTCCGCACCGCCTTCCGCACAACGGATACCGCTTTTCTACCAGGAGGTACTCGATCGACTGCGCGCGCTACCGGGTGTGCAGTCGGCGGTGCTGGCGAGAAATCTTCCCCTGAGCGGTACGGATCCGTCGATGCCGATCAGCATCGAAGGCACTCCGCCGCCTCCGTCGGAGATCCCCATCGTGGCGCGGCTTCGCGCTGTTGGTCCGGACTACTTCAGTGGTCTTCAGACTTCCTTACTACGCGGACGGGAATTCACGGAGCACGACACCGCTGCATCCGCGCGGGTGGCGGTAGTGAGCGAGAGTCTGGCGAAGTTGTATTGGCCGAATGAGAATGCGCTCGGCAAGCGACTGAAACCGGGAATGCCCGGCGGAGACTGGTGCGTCGTGG
>JBEKWZ010000910.1:0-2538 GCA_049512555.1 Candidatus Sulfotelmatobacter sp.
GACACGTATCTGCTCGAAGCGGGAAATCTGAAAACCTGGGACCCGGCGGCGGTGCGCTTCGGCCCTGTGAGTTGCTGCTGGTATTTCTATTGGAACCTGAATTCGACCACCGACAACAAGTCCACACACGCCGGTATCGACTTCCTACCGTGGTGGCTGAATGAAATCGCATGGGCGGATGCCGTGGCCGGTTCGGGCACGAGGTCGCTCGACGTGTTCGACATCCACGCCTACCCGGACGGACCCAACACTTCGACCTATACCCACGCGCAGCTGCAGGCCTTGGCAGCCCGCATCTACCGCGATTGGTGGGATCCGACGTACGAAAGCGAAGCATCGTACATCGACAACAATGGCTTCAGCATTGAGCCGGTTGAACCAAACCCGTTCCGCATTCCGCGGATGCGCGCCCTGCTGAACCAGATTTATCCGAGCACGCAGTTCAGCATCACGGAATGGAGCGCGGCCTTTGCCGGTGAATCAGATTTTTCGACCGCACTTGGCGATGCTGATGCTTACGGAATCTTGGGACGCGAGCGAACCTACCTGGCCTCGCGCTGGACCGCGCCTGGTACCTCAAACCCGAACTACCAGGCGCTAAAGCTCTACACCAAATATGACGGCTCGCACGGATTCGGAACGACCTCGGTGCTGGCCACGCACAATGCCAACCCAAACCTCTTCAGCACCTACGCCGCACTGAACGCCACCGGCACAACGCTCACCATCATGGTGCTGAACAAAGATCCGGCGAACACGGCTCAAGTTACATTCACCACCACCGGATTCACTCCCACCACTGTGACGACTTACACTTTGTCGCAATCTTCGCCTTCATCGATTGTGGCTGGGTCGCCGCAGGCGTGGCCGTCAACCATGACATTCGCGCCCTACACCGCGACTTTAATGGTGGTGAACGGCAGCCTGGCCAGCACTCCGGCCTCAACATGGGATTTGAATCCCGATACAGTGATGGTCGCCGCGAACGGAACCGTCACGTTGCATCCGATGATCACCAGCGGTGTGGCCAACGTCACGCTGTCGGCCGCGGCTTTCGATAGTTTCGAAGGAGCCGCTGCGTGCAGCGGGACGATTACCCCGACAACCTCCACCATCACCCCCAGCACGCCCGGCGAGATCACCGTGAATGCGGGTAGCACTCCCGGCTTCTGCCACTTCACAGTGACGGGAACCGACAGCGGAGCGACTCAGACCGAAGGCGGATGGATCGTGGTCGGCAACCCGGCGGCCACGCTGGCCAAGAGCGGTGGCGATGGACAGACCGGAACCAAGGGTACGGCTCTGCCAACGCCTCTGGCAGTGACGTTGACACCCGATCCGTCGGGTGGCACCAAGACCGGGGCAAGCGTGCTTTTCACAACCAGTGCGGGAACACTTTCCAATGGGACTACCAGCGGTTCTCAGGTCATCGCGGTCACCAACAGTTCCGGTGTAGCATCGGTCACACTCACCCTGCCGTCGACTGCGGGGCCTGTGACTGTGAACGCGCAAGGGCCCTACGGGCTGGGGCATCCGGTAGCGCCCGCGTTTACGGAAACTGCTCAGTAGTCGGCCGCTCGAGTCGAGTTTAGCTGTTAAAACAATGCGGCAAGGGTCGCGTTCGAGTAGCGTCGTTCGTGTGCCCGCGGGACGTGCTATGCGTCGCGTCGCAATTCTACGTTAGCGTTTACAGAATGCGTCCGTCTGCTGTAACGACGCGACGCTGTGATAACAGGAGACTGGATGCTTCGGCAGAATCTGCTTCTTACCGCTCTTCTCGGTTTAGTTCTTCCCTGCTGCGCTCAGGAAACCAAGCCCGCATATCGCAACCCGAATCTCACTCCCCGGGAACGTGCAGCCGACCTTGTCAAGCGGATGACGCTGGAGGAGAAAGTCGATCAGCTGGCCGGAGGCCGTCGGCGCGCGCGGGCCGCATCGGAGAATCCCGAGGAAAAGCAGGCGTTTGAAGCGTTGGTCAAGTTATACCGCGAGGACTCGCAGGTAAGTGCTCACGATGCCGCCGAGGCCCGCAATAAGGCTCAGCGTTACCTCGTCGAGAAAACGCCACTGGGCATTCCGGCAATTTTTCAGGGCGAGGCCCTGCACGGATTCATGGCTTACGGCAGCACCAGCTTTCCGCAAGTGCTGGGCCTGGCCAGCACTTGGGATCCCGAACTTGTGCAACAGGCCTTCACGGCTGCGGCGGACGAGATGGCCTCCGCGGGAGTCAATACAGCTTTCACTCCCGTGCTGGACTTATCACGCGACCCGCGCTGGGGAAGGACCGAAGAAACTTATGGCGAAGATCCATATCTGGTCGCACGCATGGGCGTGGCCGCGATCAACGGACTGCAAGGCACTTCATGGATGATCGATCGGCATCACGTGATGGCCACCATGAAACACTTCGCGGCTCACGGCCAGCCGGAAAGCGGCACCAATACCGCTCCGGCAAATTTCTCCGAACGCGACTTGCGCGAGACCTTCCTGGTTCCCTTTCGCGCCGCCGTGCAAGAGGCCCACGTGGGAAGCGCGATG
>JBEKWZ010000911.1:0-2537 GCA_049512555.1 Candidatus Sulfotelmatobacter sp.
CGCTTGCGGTCGCTGATGTCGCGGATGACGCTCAGCACAATCGTGCCGTCGCCGGTGGCGACGGGGCTCAGGCTGATCTCGACGGGAAATTCCGAGCCGTCGCGGCGGCGGCCACAGAGGTCGAGTCCGGAGCCCATGCGGCGAATCTTGGGGTGCTGGTGGAAGTGCTCGCGATGCAGATGGTGCTGCGGGCGCTGGCCGTCGGGCACCAGCATTTCGACGCGCTGGCCGATCAACTCTTCGCGGGTGTAGCCGAACAGGGTTTCTGTCTGAGAATTAACCTGAATGATCACGCCCTGCTGGTTCACTGCGGCGACGGCGTCAGGAATCGCTTCGAGAATGCTGGGCGACAACAGCGTCTCGGCCACTGTTTTTGGCCCTGATTCGCGGCTCTGATTGGGGGCGACCGGAGGGTTCATGCTTCTTCCCGCGTGGGACAGTCTGTTTACTATACGTTAAAGAATGTTGCCAGTCAGCGTTCGGACGAGGTTACTGAAGCATTCAACTTAAGTGCACGCTAAGCTGGATCAGGGCCTTTTCCATATGCCGGAACCCGTCTGTGGCCACGGCCGCCAGAGTCATCAGCGTTCCGTTATATCCAACATGTACCAGGAAGCTTGCCGCAACGGACTTCGTCATAGCCCGCACAGTCCCCAGCACAACACCTACGAGGGTTATCAACAGTACGGCTCCCCACGATCTGTACTGGAGATAGTGGAGCAGTCCAAACGGTATCGCCGTCAGCACAACGGCCCAAGCCACCGAAGTTTTGCGAGCGAGCACGGGATAGAAAAAACCACGAAAGAACAACTCCTCCATCAGAGGCCCAAGCGTCACTGCGAAGATCGCAATCAGGTACGCATCTCTCGGGCGACTGAAGAATTCATCGAACGGTGAAGTCTTCGGCATGGGTAAGAAGCGGCCTAGCACGTCGATCAGAACCGTCAGCATTCCGACGCCCAGCATCCACCACCTCGCGCTACCCCAATTCCATTGAATTGCTCGCCAGAAACGCTGGCGATACTTCCCCTCCACCAGCATGATCATGTAGACCGCCACCACGACGTAAGAGAGAAACTCGGAAAGCAGCGCTAGAGCGGGCTTGCGGGCAACCTCCAGCCAGTTTTCATGCGGATAGGCTACGACCAGCGCTGCCAGAACGACGAGGAGTGGCACGATGAAAAAAGAGAGGACCAGAGTCAGCAGCGCAATCACCAGCACATCCCAGCCAGTCCATATAGGATCCTCGACCGGAGGCGGGGTGGTTGAAACGGGAGCACCGATTACGACAGCATCGGGATCAAGAGCGAATGAATCGGGCGCGAGCGGAACCGGCGCCTGCGGCTCGGGTTTCATCAGAGGCGGTGGTTCAAACTGCGGATTGTCGGAAGATGACAAAGTGACTCTCTTTTGAATCAATTCTCTACGACGGTTTGACTAGGTGCTCGGTACTGGGGTGCTGAGTACTTCTTCGCGTTCCCAAAGTATGCAACGAGCGCCTGTCCCGTATACGACTTCTTTACTCTAGCCACGGTTTCGGGCGTGCCTTGGGCCACGATGCGTCCGCCTTCTTCACCGCCTTCGGGGCCGAGATCGATGATCCAGTCGGCGTTGCGGATCACATCGAGATTGTGTTCGATGATGATGATCGAGTTTCCCAGGTCGGTCAACCGGTGGAGCACGTCGAGTAACTTTTTGACATCGTCGAAGTGCAGCCCGGTGGTGGGCTCGTCGAGCAGATACAGGGTCTTGCCGGTCTGGCGCTTGCTGAGTTCGCGCGCCAGTTTGATGCGCTGGGCTTCGCCGCCGGAGAGCGTGACCGCCGATTGGCCGAGATGAATGTAGCCCAGGCCCACGTCGACCAGGGTTTGCAACTTCTGCTTTACCTGCGGAATATTTTCCAGAATCGGCAGGGCGTCGGCGACCGGCATCTCGAGCAAATCGGCGATGGAATTGCCGTTGTATTTTACGGCCAGCGTCTCGTGGTTGTAGCGGCGTCCGCCGCAGACTTCGCACAACACGTAGACGTCGGGCAGAAAATTCATTTCGATGCGGCGCTGGCCTTCGCCCTGGCAGGCCTCGCAGCGTCCGCCGGAAACGTTGAAGGAGAATCGTCCGGCCTTGTAGCCCCGCTCGCGCGATTCGGGCAGCATGGCGTAGAAATCGCGGATTTGGGTGAAGACTCCGGTGTAAGTGGCAGGGTTCGAGCGCGGGGTGCGGCCGATCGGCGACTGATCGATGCGAATGACTTTGTCGATGTTCTCGGCGCCGGAAATTGATTTATGCTCGCCCGACTTTTCGCGCGAGCGGTAAAGCTGGCGCGCCAGGGCGCGATACAAAATGTCGTTCACCAGCGTCGACTTGCCAGAGCCGGAGACTCCGGTCACCACAGTCATCACGCCCAGCGGAAAGGTCACATCGAGATTCTTGAGGTTGTTTTCTTTCGCGCCCAGAATCGTCAGCGCAGCGCCGTTGGCGTGGCGGCGCTCTGATCGCATCGCAATCGAAGTGCGGCCGGAAATATATGCGCCGGTGAG
>JBEKWZ010000912.1:0-2535 GCA_049512555.1 Candidatus Sulfotelmatobacter sp.
GCGATAAAGCCTTTCTTCCTTCAGCGAGGGCTTCAGCCCCTGAGGCAGATTACGGGAAGGGCACGAGTTCCACTCGTGCCGTCAAGACGCTAGAAACCCAACCGCTTCAGCGCCTGAGGTTCGCTTCGAAACGCGGGCTGTACCACGGAAAACGCAGAGCGCCACTCACCAAGCCGCGAAGCGGCGAAAGATTACAGCCCACGGCGCAAGCCGTGGGTTCAGAGCAGAAAAATGATCAAGCCCCAGAGGGGCGACAGAAAAAGTCGCGCTTCCTATTTCTGCGGAATATCCACGTGTCGGAGGAAAAAAGGTTCGGAATCTGATGTCACTGAAGATAACCCACTCCAGGTATATCGAAACCCTCGCGCACAGCGGACTCTGCCCAATCTGATTTCGATCCATGGAACCCGAGGGCAAGTGCCGCCCCTACTCCTCATCCCCCACCCCACCCTCCGCCAACGACTCAAACCGCGTACTGTTCTTCAAGAACGCCATCTTCACTCTCCCGATCGGCCCATTGCGCTGCTTGGCGATAATGATCTCAGCCTTCCCCTGCAACTCCGCATCGTCAGGCTTATAAATCTCTTCACGAAAAATAAACATCACCAGATCCGCATCCTGCTCAATAGATCCCGACTCGCGCAAGTCCGCGAGCTGCGGACGATGATCCCCGCCCCGGCTCTCCGGCGCGCGGCTCAACTGCGACAACGCAATCACCGGCACCGCCAACTCCTTGGCCAGCGCCTTCAGCCCGCGCGAAATCGCCGACACTTCCTGCGTCCGATTCTCAAACCGCTTCCCCCCGCCCGACATCAACTGCAAATAATCCACGATGATCAAATCCAGCCGCCCGCCCTGCGCCTGCTTCAACCGCCGCGCCTTGGCCCGCATCTCGCTCAAAGAAATCCCCGGCGTGTCATCAATAAATATCGGAGCATGCGCCAGCTGCTCCATGGCCCGCACCACTTTTCGCGTGTCGTCTTGCCACAACGACCCAGTCCGCATCTTGTGCGCATCCACCCGCGCCTGCGAACACAGCAACCTCATCAGCAGCGCCTCGCGCGACATTTCCAGCGAGAACACGCCCACCACCTGGCTGTCCTCAATCGCCGCATTCTCCGCAATGTTCATCACAAACGCCGTCTTGCCCATCGAAGGCCGCGCCGCAATAATCACCAGATCCGACCGCTGCAATCCCGAAGTCATCTCATCCAGGTCGGTGTAATGCGTCGCCAGTCCCGTGATCCGCTGCCCGCGCTGCAGCAGCGCGTCCACCGACCCAAACGACTCCTTCACAATTTCCTGGATCCCCATGAACCCGCGCCCAATGCGCTTTTCCGACAGCTGAAAAATCGCCGCCTCGGCGTCGCTCAAAACATCTTCAGCCAGATCCGACTGGTCCGACGCCCGCGCAATCGCCGTCGACGCCGCCGAAATCAGCCCGCGCAGCATCGCCTTGTCGCGCACAATCTTGACGTAGTGCTCAATGCTCGGCCGGTCCGGCACCCCATCCACCAGGCTCGACACATAAGCCACGTCGCCAATCGGCTGCAGATCCTTGTGCCGGTCAAGCTCCTCGATCAGCGTGATCATGTCAATCGGCCGAGACGATTCCGCCAGATCGACCATCCGCGAATAAATCCGCCGATGCGAATCCAGCGAAAAATCCTCGATCCGCAAATGTTCCGCCGCCTGGTTATAAGCAAAGTTGTCGAGCAGTATCGCTCCCAAAATCGAGCGCTCAGCCTCCACATTCGCCGGAAGCGTGCTAATGCCGTAATCAGTAGTAGCCATTTTTGCGCACACCTGGCCCGACGCCTCGCGCGTGACAGAGGCGAATACAGGGCGAAACTTACTTTATGTTAGGTTTTCGGTCTCTGTAAAGAGGACCGACCTTGTGATTCGAAGCCGCGAATCGGGCGCGAACCACGCTGGTAAACAAAGCTTAACGCGCAAAAAGAAAAGAAAGGCGAAAAGGAGGCGAACAAACGAAGTTAATCTGTGCAGAACCCCCGATTTTCTGTGGAAGGCATTACTAAAACGGGTCCGAAACATTTTCGGGACGAAAGATCCGAGTTGTCGCATTGCGAATGTGGCGCAGAGACGCTCTTTAGAATTGGAAGGGACGCACTCCCTCCTTCACGATCGCTCGCGGTGCTCAAGAATCTGATGCTTCAAGAGTACCTCCAAGGCACAATCTCTTCGGCGCTGAAGCTTGTTAAGCCTCGCCAGATAGGCATCCTCTGCACGAGTCAGCGCGTCAATGCCGCCCCTTGAACTCGGGAACTCACGATAGCTCCCATCCTCGGCCTCGCGACACTGCTGCTCCATGTCGCGCAGCGCCTCGGTTAGAACGCGGCAGTCCTCGCAGTACCGTGGCCGCGCCTCGTATTCTTCTATCAGCTCGTCGTCGGAATGGTCGCGTTCCATATTTCCTCCAGGCCAAGATATGAAAGCAAGTATGGGCATAATCGCCCTGTGAATGCGACGGGTGTTCTCCGGAAAACTCAGGCCCAGCGAAAAAAAGTTGGAGCG
>JBEKWZ010000913.1:0-2534 GCA_049512555.1 Candidatus Sulfotelmatobacter sp.
CAGAACGCCGCGAAGTACCCATCTGTAAAGGTGGTGCACGTATTCTCGAAATTCGACAGGAAAACGCTCGAGTTCATGGCCGAAGCGGTGCGAGATGGCAAGCTAGTAATCCCGATTAGCCAGAAACTGCCACTTAGTGAAGCAGCCGAGGCTCAAGCTGCGGCAGAAAAGGGTGGCATCGGGAAGATCTTGTTGGTGGCTTGAACTTTTTGCTGGACATGCGACGTCTAAAGGAAAATCGAGGATGAAGAAAGATCACCGCGGAATCAACCCCGCTTCGAAGCCGAGCGGCGACGGATGTGTGGAATGCCTGGCGTCACCGAAAGGTTGGTGGTTTCATCTCCGTCGGTGCGCGGAGTGTGGGCACATCGGATGCTGCGACAGTTCTCCGAGTCAGCATGCATCCAAGCATGCGGCGGCGACAGGGCATCCGATCATTGCCAGCTTCGAACCGGGTGAGGATTGGTTTTACGATTACGAGAAGCAGGGCATGATCACGATCAAGGGTGCGGAATTGCTTCCGCCGCACGCGCATCCTGCAAGTCAGCCCGCACCTGGACCCGCAGGAAGGTTCCCGCAAACTGGGAGTCGCTTCTAAACTAGCTGCCCGCTATTGAGTGCCAGCAGATGATCGCGCCCGAAGCAATACCAAAGTACAATGGACCTCTCTCGCGGAATGCCGCATGGTTTTATTATGGAGTCCCCGAAGGACAGGAGCGGGAGTGAACGCCTGCTTCTGCCTGTAGTTGACGATGATGAGTCGGTACGTGAGTCGATACGCGAGTCGCTGCCTGACATGCTTAAAGAATTCGGCTTCGCGGCTCAAGCTTTTTCGTCGGCGGAAGAGTTCCTTCCTCCGATTGTTTCGAGGAAAACAGCTGTCTGGTTCTCGACATCGCAAGGCGGATATGAGTGGACCACGACCTCAGCAGCAGCCAAAGCATCGCCCCCCGATTGAATTTCAATCGAACACCCGACCGCGTCCCACTGCGGTTCTGAAAATCGCAGGATTGCTGTTGGCGCTGACGGCCTGTCACAAGACGGCACAACCCTCTCTTGAATCAACAATCTCGTTCACTCAAGTGCCGCAACGGGATTCCGGCGATCTGAATCAAGAAGACGTGATTGAGGGCATCGTTAGTGGTTCACATCCAGGCCAGAATATGGTCGTTTACTCCAAGACCGGAGGCCTGTGGTGGCTGCAACCGCGATTAAACTCTCCTTTTACACCAATCCTGCCCGGCGGGGTCTGGCGGAACGAAGTGCACCTCGCCACCGACTATGCCGCTTTACTGGTAGATTCGACCTACCATCCAGCGGCCGTGCTGGCCGAGTTGCCGAAGGTTGGGCGTGGGATAGAGACGGTCGCGGTCAGCGCCGGCCAGGAGCGATCCTCCTCGTTTTTCGTAAGTTTCAGTGGATACCAGTGGCGGGCTCGAAAGGTGCCCAGCAGTCGAGGCGGAACCAGGAACCCTTACGATCCCAACAACGTTTATGTAGATCAATCCGGGGCTCTTCATCTACAGATTGTCAACCGCAATAACCAATGGACGTGTTCCGAGGTAAATGTGACGCGTAGCTTGGGTTACGGCACTTATGTGTTTACGGTGGAAGATACTTCGAATTTGGACCCGGCAGCCTTTTTCGCGATCTTCACCTGGGATCATTCGTCCAAGCAAGGAAATCACGGGGAGTTTGACATCAATGTCAGTCGCTGGGGTGACCCGCAAAACGAAAACGAAAACGGGCAGTTTGTTGTCCAACCGGCATTTTTGCCGCTGAATCTGTCGCGCTTCAAGGCGCCGGGCGGCAAACTGCAACACACGATCGTCTGGGAAGAGGGACGGGTCACAATGCTCACTTCGCAAGTGTCGGGAAAGGAAAGCCGCATGGTTTCCAAACACGTCTTCACCGACGAGGTTCCCAGGCCGGGAGATGAATCTTTGCGGATGGCCCTTTATGCCTACTCGGACCCGAATCATAAATTACCGGCGATTCGCCAACGCGCCGAAGTTGTCGTGGATCACTTTGAGTTCTTGCCCTAGTCGTCTGGGAAGCCGTCTGGGACTCCGATAGCATGAAAACGCTTCTAGGACTCGTCCTGTTGCTTCTGTCGGCCACGGCATCTTCGGGCGCCGTCGACAACTCAATTACGTCCAGCCGCAGCCATAGCATCTGGGACCACGCGTCCGGGTTTCCCGGTGGCCATGTCTTTTCGATGACACAGACAGCAGATGGCTATCTTTGGTTCGGTACGGGCAACGGGTTAGTCAGGTACGACGGTTTAAGGTTTGAATTCATTCCAAGGGGGAACTCCAACGATCTATCGAACGGACTCATCCCACGCGTATTAACAGATGCGAGCGGCCAATTGTGGGCCGCGGACGACTTCACGCATCTATTCCGGTACGAGGCCGGCCTGCTGAAAGGACCGGTCCCCGATAACGGCAGACATGAGTACGCGCCCAGTTCAATGAACAATACCTTCGACGGCTGGTTGCTGTTTGTATCCGAATTGCAGGGTGTGGTGGAAT
>JBEKWZ010000914.1:0-2531 GCA_049512555.1 Candidatus Sulfotelmatobacter sp.
AGCCGTCCTTTCTTCGATGACCTTCTCCAATGTGATCATGCCGTCTCCTTCGCCGCTTCCTTAATCGCGGACCGGATGCGCTGGTAAGTGCCGCAGCGGCAGATGTTGCCGGCCATGAGCTCGTCGATGTCGTCGTCAGTCGGCTTCGGCCTGGCGGCGAGCAGTGATACAGCCTGCATGATTTGGCCAGGCTGGCAGTAGCCGCATTGCGGCACATTGACCTCGGCCCACGCTTTCTGCACCGCGTGTGGACCTTGCGCCGAGATTCCCTCAATTGTCGTGATTTCCAGCCCTTCAACCGTGCTCATCTGCTTGGTGCAGGAGCGGATCGCCTTTCCGTTTTGCAGCACTGTGCAAGCGCCGCACAAAGCCATGCCACATCCGAATTTTGTTCCCGTAAGTCCGAGAATATCGCGCAGGTACCACAGCAGCGGCATTTCCGGATCGCCGTCGAAAGTCTGGCCGTGTCCGTTCACCTTGAAATGAACCATGAGGCACTTCCTGGATTGTGAAGTCGAGAAATTACGACCTATTCTACTGCGCAAGAACGCAGGATGCATCTCGCCGCATTCGTAGAGACGTTGCTTGCAACGTCTCTGCCGACAGCGTTCGAGAACGGCGTTCAAGACACTGCCGCCAGAGACGTAGCCAGCTGCGTGTCTACAACGTTCACTTCTCCCAATGAGTCGTGCTGAATTGTTGCGGATCGAAAGTTGCGGGATCAAGCTTCACGTTGGCCTGGATGTCAGTGTAGTCCTCGCTGAACACCAACTTCTCGTCGGAATACACTTCAACGCGGGCCGCCACCCACGTTCCCGCGAGCGGCCGGTAGTCAGTAAAACGAATGTCGTCAAGCTTGCCAGGTTCGCCGCGAGCCGGCTCGATGACCCGAACGAACAGCAGCGTATCCTTCGTGATCCAGAACTGCCGAGACTTCAAGTCTCCTTTATCCGCACCGACCACGTAGGCGGGATGACCCTCCCACGTGTCCTCGTGCAGTTTGGACAGATCGTAGCCCTCGCCCTGCACCACCCTAATAGTGGCCTCCGGCGCCTGCGTGTAGACGTCAAATCCCAGCACCAGCAACATGTTGATCAGTGGCCGGGTGCTGGCGATCTTGTTGTCTTTCAAGATAGTCGCCGTGCCATCGACCAACACATAGCCTTTGCCGTCGCTAGCCGGACCAATGTCGATGCGCAACTTTCCCGGCAGCAGCGCGGCTTCATACCAGGTTTCTGCCGTGCTCGTGCCGTCGGGTTTGTACGTCGTACTTTTCTGCGTGAACGTCAGCGTGTGGTACCACGAGGTTTGGTACCGGTCATGCATCGCGCGCAGAAGCGCGTCGCCGGTATGAATGTCCTGCGCATGCGCTAGTGGGAAGGTCAGGAGTGCGAGGATGACAACGGTGCGCTTGAGATGATTCATGGGATTGGTCCAGTGATGATTGGTCCAGTGATGATTCCTTCAGGGATGGAAGAGATCGTATCTCATCTTGGCGCCGCAGGTCAGCGTTTCTTGGCCTCGAGGGACGAGTAGCAGAGAGAAGAGCACAGCTTGTCAGGAAAAAGAAACAGTCTGCGGGCGAGGTCGGACTGCAGCGTGGCTTCCTCGTAGTACCGTGTGAGAATTCCGTCCTTCCATGCCAGCAAGTCGGGATTGCCGAGCACAAACTCGTCCCAGTCGACGGCGCTGGAACACGCCACACGCTCGCGGATCAAGAAGAAGTAAGCGTAAGTAATCGTCTCGCTATACCGCTGGGGCTTGCCTCGGGCCGCCGCATAGCGCCTCAAGGCGTTCGAGAACTTGTCGAGCGCTTCGAGCGCCGAGTATCGAGACAGATAGGCAAAGGCCAGCCGCACGTGATCGGCATGGTGAAAGGAATCTTCCGCCACTTCGCCTGACTCGAACCGGTGGATGAGTTCTTCGCTGGTCATGAAGCGGCTAGTTCCCCTTGCCGATCGCGATGGCAAACGCCGCGGCCGTGTAGATCACGAGATTTCCGATGCCGTACATTCCATGCAGCAGGTGAAGAAGAATGGCCATGATGAAGACGGCCACCAGCACCCACGCGCCGCGAATCGCAGTCTGCGGAATCAGAAGCAGCACGCAGCCGCCGATCTCGCCGAATCCAAGAACCATCCGCACGAAGCCGGGCATGTGAGTGCGGGCAAAGTCGTGCGCCGCGCTGGGCAGCACGAACAGGACCGCTTCGATCAGGATCACGACGCCCAGTGCCCACTGCAGCACGGTCAACCCGGTCTTGCTTCTCGCAGAGCTCATACGTCTCCTTGATGTTTATTTTTCGATGTTTATTTGTCAGCGGCGCGCTTGCGCGGAGATCTTGCTTTGATCTCTTTCAGGCGATGGCTGGCGCTGGAGTCAAGATCCAGCTCATAAAACTTCTTCAACTCGCGAATGCGCTCCAGCGACGCCGCACTGAACGGCGTCTTCCCATCGAACGCATGCAGCACGATCCCTTCCAGCACATCCCCCAGCGTCATGTCGTGATACTCGG
Source organism: Candidatus Sulfotelmatobacter sp. (assembly GCA_049512555.1). Lineage (GTDB taxonomy): Bacteria > Acidobacteriota > Terriglobia > Terriglobales > Acidobacteriaceae > Sulfotelmatobacter. Next base: position 2,516 of record JBEKWZ010000914.1, read on the forward strand.
CAAACGCCTTCAGCAC
>JBEKWZ010000915.1:0-2528 GCA_049512555.1 Candidatus Sulfotelmatobacter sp.
GGGATTCGCTGCTTCAATACGGCCCCGCCAGGCATAAACACACATCCGCGGCGCGAGGCGAGCGGACTTCAATCTCAACCGTAGAACGGTCGTCGACGACTTGCGGATAACTTATCCACACTTTTCTCTTGCACCTCGGGAATAGATCGCGTTCTTGCCGGTTCTTCTCTAATAAGACCGCTTCTTCCTCAATGAGAAAGGAGGCCGTTCACGTTTCTTCAATCCTCGGCGGCAGCGGGCTGGTTCGTCGCAAACCGGGAACCGGCAGAGCTGTCGTGTGACCTTGTCCAGCATATGAGTTCAGGTGACAACCTGCGCTAGAGGAGTTTTCTTTATGAAGTCGAGAAGAATCGCACTCTATGCCTGCCTGTTGGCGGGCATAGTACTCACCGTAGCCGGAATCGCACAGCAGTCCTTTAAGCAAGCGCCCGCCGCCTTCGCGACCCCATTGTTGGCGAACAACCCGGGCTCGCAGAGCGTCAGTAACGGAATCCCCGAACCGGCGAACGCTGGCTTCGTCCCCGACACGTTCGCCATCGATCAACAGAACTTTGAGGCAAGGGAAGGGAACGACACCGGGCTCGGTCCAGTTTACAACGCCACCGCCTGCGCCGATTGCCACCAGAATCCGGTGACCGGGGGACCCAGCCAGATGACAGAAGTCCGCGCCGGGCACAATGACGCCAACGGCAATTTCGTAAACCCTACGATCGTCATTAACGAGGGGCAAAATACGATCACGGGCCGCTCCATCATTAATGATCGCGCCATCTGCCCGCAAGCGGAGGAACACCTGCCTCCGACAGAAAACATTCGAACTCTGCGGGCCGCGCTCAACACGCTGGGAGACGGTTTCGTCGAAGCGGTTGACGACGCCACTCTGCAGGAGATCGCCAACCAGCAACCGGGAAAGAGCAACGGATTGATCCATGGCGAGACCGTGCAGGCGCCCATTTTTGAGGCACCGGGCGTGACTCGCATCGGACGCTTCGGATGGAAGGATCAGCATGGCAGCGTGATGTCGTTCGCGGCCGATGCCTATTTGAACGAGATGGGTATTACCAACGCCCTGCGTCCGACAAATGTCACTCAGGTCTGTAACACCGACACTACCAGCCCTGAAGACACTGCCGATCAGACCGGCTTGACCGGCCTGCAACATTTCACTCAATTCATTCGAGGCACCCAGGTGCCACCGCGCGACCTGACACTGGTGGGCACGCGCGACGTGATTGCCGGCGAAACGCTTTTTGAGAACGCCGGTTGCAGTACCTGCCACGTGAAGACGATGCGGACGGTGCCGCCAGGCACGGTTCTGAATGGCGGAACCTTTACCGTCCCCGACGCCTTGGGGGACAAGATCATCCACCCCTACGGCGATTTCCTGCTGCACGACGTGGGAACGGGCGATGGCATCGTGCAGGTCGGCCCGCAGGACACTGCGCCGAAGCTGCGCACTCCGCCGCTTTGGGGATTGCGGGCGAAGTCGCGTTTTATGCACGATCTGAAGTCGCTGTCTCCCGAGAGTGCGATTTTTCGTCACGGCGGGGAGGCGAGCGCAGCCCAGCAAGCCTTTCGAGCAATGACTCCAGCACAGAAAAATCAGCTACTTGCATTCTTGAAGTCGCTGTAACTGCAGAAGAGATCGCCAGGATGAAGAATCGACAGACGCAGACGCGGCACTCCGAATGCATTCGGCGTGCCGCGTTCGTCCGATAATGCTCGCTTACCACGACACTCGCCCGGGAACTCGGATACCGGAATCGTCGATCTTCCGCGAGATTGGAACTGGGTCCGAACAGCTCATGGAACGCCCCCCACGGCAATTATTCGAAGATGAGTTCACGTGCCCCTAGTGTCACTCTAAAAAGCAATGAGGGATTGGGAATAAGAGTGGCTAGCGTTTAGTTATCAACTGGTGAAGGTCAAAACCGACACACCCTTAAGTCAGCACCATTGAGGTGGAATCGTGAGACTTACGTTTAAAGCGCTAACGTTGTTCGGGTTGACTGTTGCCTTGTTTCAAAACTTGCCGGCCCAGACACAAACGCAGACCAGGTCGAGTTTTGAGGTGGTCGCAACCCCGAACGACAACCCCAACAGCGAGCTTTTTGCGGCTTCGGCATCTTCTCCCAACGACATATGGGCGGTAGGGCAGTCGACGATCCACTTTGATGGCACGACGTGGACGGCATTTCCCGCTCCTATGATCAAAGGCGACAACAACAGCTTTCTGCAGGGGGTGGTCGCTATTTCTCCGACTTTGGCCTGGGCGGCGGGAAACGTGACTGACGGGGCACACGCGGGGCAGGTGATCGAACAGTGGAATGGGACCAGGTGGAGCCTGTATCCGGGCCCCAAGTTCGGCAAGAAAGACCGTGCCGATGTCTTCGCCATGACCGCTAGCTCAGCGAATGACGTTTGGGCGATCGGGAGCCTGGTGAACCTCGGCACCGGGAGTGTCTCACCGCTTTTCGAGCACTGGAACGGCACGGCATGGACGACGACAACTGGGGAATCGAACAGTG
>JBEKWZ010000916.1:0-2526 GCA_049512555.1 Candidatus Sulfotelmatobacter sp.
TAGTCCGGGGCCTGGGCAGAGCCGACAGGGCCTTCCTGCAAGACTACACCGCGGTAGCGGATTCCGGGCTGCAGATCAGCCACCGCCTGTTGTGCCTGACCCATCTCGAGCGAGGCGCGGCCCAATAACTGAGGAACCTTCGATACCGGTGTGTACGAGGCCGCTGATGATAATAATCCGGCCACTTGTTCGGGATGATGCTGTGCCAGTGCGATGGCCGCTTTGACTTCGGGAAGATAAACGTCGGTCACCAGCGTGTTCGCGGGAGCGCCTGCGGCCAGTTGCTCCATCTCCTGCAAGGCCGGGGCGCCTTCGCCGCATAGTGCCTGCGCCAGTGCAGCATCGGGGATTGTCGCGATGGAGTGATCGAGAGCCAGGCCCCGATGTGCGGCACTTCGCGCGTCAGCACATTTTGAGGTCAACGCGTCATGCACCGCCTTGAGCGCATAAAAGCTGCCCGCCGTATCGGGGAAGTGCTGCTGCTCGGCCCGCTGCGCGGCGTGTTCCCACTCCTGGCTGGCGGCATTATTCTTTCCGCTAAAGAAGTTAATGTTCCCCGCAACCACTTCCACCATGAAACCCGCGGGCTGAGTGGCGGCCCACTGCAATTCCTTTTCCCAATCCGGGCGTCCGGATTGAAAATTGAACAGGATCATGTTGCCGTGGTAGTTGACGTCGTCGCCGCCGCCTTGCCCCAGCGCCTCTTTCAGGTACCGCTCCGCCTCCGGAAGACGGTCGAGCGCGAGCAAGGTTCCGGCCGCGTTGTCGGCCGCCACATTGTCCCACTTGGCAATTTCCCAGGTTTTCTCGTAGCCCTCCAGGGCCTTGTCAAACTCCCCCATAAAGACGTAGGTCTGCGCGAGATTGTTCAAAGCCGTGGCATCACGCGGATAGGTGGCAACGTAAAGCTTGTAGGATTCCAGCGACTTGGGCAGATCGTATTGTTGCAGGGCCCATTGCGACTCGATGTACATACGCTCGCGCTCGGTCACGCGTTCGCGCAAGTCATAGGCTTTCTTCATGTTCAGCAGGCCCTTGGCCGCGGATCCCTGGTTTGAAAAAGTCACACCCAGACGCGCGTAGGCCATGGCGAAATTAGGATCGAGTTCGATAGCCTGCTGGTAAAACGAAGAAGCTTGCGGAAAGTCGCGCCCCATGCGGTGCTCGTCTTCTCCCAGCGAAAAGGCATGAAAGGCCTGCAGGGACGTGGTGGTGACGTTGGTGTAGGGAGTGGTCAGCTTCTGGATCGACGCCATCGACTCGCCCAGCCGGGCCCGCATGGCCGTCGCTGCCTTCGAAACGGCCTGCAGCACTGCCGTTTTGTCGGGAGCCGTTTCCTGCTCGCGCGCAAACACTTCACCGGTGGCGCAGTTCACGGCATTGATCGAGATCACATAGGATGTTCCCAGGTTGGCGATGGTCCCGGCCAGATAGGCCTTCACGCCCAGGCGCTGGCCCAGTTGCTGCGCCAGTTCCGGCGTAATCCTCTGATCGCGCGACTGGCCGAGGTACTGCAGATTGCTGTGCAGCTCCGCATCGCTGACCAGTTGCAACAGCGGCGATTGCTCGAGTTGAATCGCGAGCGCTTCTTTCAGCGTGGAATCGAAAACCGTATCGCCCGTCTGGTTGGTGAAGTCGGCGAGGATGAGCTGATCTTTGTCGGTCAGCTGCACCGTGGGATGCTTGCGCACGTAAAGCGATCCGAAGATCACCGCCAGCGTCAGCACGACTGCGGCGGGGACCATCCACTTCACCCGCGCTCGCGACGGATCATTCTCTTCCTCTTTTGCTGCGCCCACGTTACCCGAGGATGCCGTTACTACCCGCGCCGACCCACTCGTCTTCTGGGCTGCGGCAGGCAGCGGCTCAACCTGAGCGGCGGTGCCACTATGCGCCGATTCCTGCGAGGAACTTACTGAGGAGCTCCGCCCCGAATCCAAATCGCGCTTCAGGCGCAACAACTCGGACTTTACATCCACCGCATGCTGGTAGCGCAGGTCGCGGTCTTTCTCGAGCGCGCGGTTGATCACGTCCTCGAGCTTGGGAGGCAAGTTCGGATTCAGCCGCACTGGGGCCAGGGGCACGCGGTTCAGAATCGCGTCGAAGATGACTCCAGAAGTTTCGCCGCGGAAGGGCACCGCTCCGGTCGCCATTTCGTAGAGCACAATGCCAAAGGAAAACAGATCGGTGCGGTTGTCGAGCGGCTTACCCCGCACTTGCTCGGGTGACATGTAAGCGACCGTGCCGAGCGCAGATCCGGGGCTGGTCAAGTGTTCCGGGCTGGCGCCCTCGGTCTTGGTGGCTTCGGAGGGATCGAGCGCGCGGCTCGCTTCCGGTGTGACCTTGGCCAGCCCGAAGTCGAGAATTTTCGCAGTCCCGCGCTGGGTCACAAAAATATTGGCCGGCTTGATGTCGCGGTGGACGATGCCCTTGGCGTGCGCGGCATCGAGCGCGTCGGCGACGTCAACCGCAATCCCCAGCAACTTCTCAATTTCCAGCGGCCGGGCGCCGATCATGTGCTTCAGC
>JBEKWZ010000917.1:0-2525 GCA_049512555.1 Candidatus Sulfotelmatobacter sp.
CACGACGACTGGAGCGAGTGCGGTCAGAACGGTCTCTACCACGGCGATCTCTTTGAAATACGATGTTACGATCGCTGCGACTTGCCGATCGAACGGAATCAGTTCGCGAGTGGCGAAGTGCCTGTTCCGATCTTATCGGTCGTCTCGAGCGGCACCCGGCACCCGTTGAGGAAGCGGCTAAGCAGATTGAACCACGCAATCATCAAAACCAGCTTGCGCGTGATCGCGTCGCCGTATCTGTTCATGAGCTCGCTTAGCGTGTCGTCTTGCAGCGTGCCGCTCTTCGACAATTCATCCGTCGCCTTGCACACCAGAACATATTCAGGGTTGATGCCGGCCACCGGGCCGTCGCTCCCCGCCGCGTCGATCTCTTTAGCAGACAGACCTGTGTTCTTGGCCATCTGAGTGTTGGCTTGCCATTCATAAGGCGCGTTCAAAACGGTAGCGGCGCGCAGGATGATCATTTCGCGCAGCTTGGGATCGACGCCTTGCGTCTGAAATATCGCCTTCACCAGCCCAATCGTCGCCGTAAACATATCTTCGGTTCCGGCAAACATCTTGATGACGTTAAGAGTTTTCTCCGGGCTGTATGAGTTGCCGATGACCCTCCGCACAGCGTCGTCCGACGGCAGCGGAATCGCAACTTTCGACGTGTAGTTCGCAGGACCTGCCATGGGTATCTCCTTACGTCGCAGAGGGCGGTGACCGGAGCTTCGGCTCGGCCGCAATCCGGTGACTGTCGCGAGAATTTACGGAAAGGCCTTGGAAAAGCTCGTTAGGTATAGTGAGGCACCGTTAGTTATCGTCAGCCGCAGCAACTCCCAAAGCTTGTCGGAGTGGGGGTGGGTAAGCAATAACGGCAGTGTCTATTGTGATTATCTATTGTGATTGTACGGAACTGATCGTTGGCTTAGAATCCATACGAGCTGGTGCGGACGACGCGCATGAATGATCGCCGCAACTCACAGTCCAAATACGTGGTGTCTTTTGGCCCTTTCAGCCTGTTTGCCGCCGAGAGGCTGCTCAAGAAGGCTGACGAGCCGATACCGCTCGGCGACCGCGCGCTCGACCTTTTGATCGCACTCGCGGAGCGAGCCGGGGAAGTCGTCACTCACAAGGAACTAATCTCAACGGTGTGGCCGGATGTGACGGTGGAGGAAGGCAATCTCCGCTTTCAAATGGCTACCCTTCGGAAGGCGCTTGGTGACGGACGAGGCGGAGTCCGCTACGTATCAACCGTTGCTGGTCGCGGTTATTGCTTGGTCTCTCCAGTCACACGCTCGACGGCCGCTCGAACGGTTCCGGTCACCGCCACAACGGAACGAGTTCAAAAGCTGCCGCCGCGACCAGCGCGAATGGTCGGCCGCGACGACACTGTTCGAGCGTTGGCGGAGCAACTTCAGGTGAGGCGCTTCGTCAGCATTGTCGGCGCGGGCGGCATCGGCAAGACAACTGTCGCCATCTCGGTCGCCCATGCGCTGTGGGATGGTTTCAACGGGGCAGTTTTCTTTGTCGATCTGGCCGCGCTGACCGATGCCGAGCTCGTGCCCACGGCGGTTGCGTCGACGCTCGGGTTCATGGTGCAAACCCAGGACCCGGTCGTTAGTTTGCTAGCCTTTGTTGGCAACAAGAAGATCCTCCTGGTGCTCGACAATTGCGAGCACGTGATCGGCGTTGCGGCAGCGCTGGCCGAACGCGTCGTCAGCGAGGCACCACAAGCGCACATCCTGGCGACCAGCCGCGAAGCCCTCCAGGTGGAAGGTGAACATGTCCACCTATTGTACTCACTTGATTGTCCACCCGAGAATGCCGGCCTGACTGCCATGGGAGCGCTCCGGTATCCCGCCGCCCAGCTTTTCATGGAGCGGGCCGCGGCGAGCGGGTATGGCGCCGAGCTGCGCGATATCGATGCGCCGATCGTCGCCCGGAGCTGCCGCCGGCTTGACGGGATCGCGCTCGCCATCGAGCTCGCGGCCAGTCGCGTCGGCTCCCTTGGGATTTTTGGAACCGCGGAATTGCTCGACAACCGCTTCGGCTTGCTCTGGCAGGGCCGCCGCACCGCGCTGCCGCGGCACGAGACGCTGAACGCGATGCTCGACTGGAGTTACAGCCTGCTTTCGGAGCGCGAGAAGGTAGTGCTGTGCGGGCTGTCGGTCTTTGTCGGGGACTTCACGCGCCAGGCCGCCGGCTCCGTTGCGTCGGAGACGGAGGCAGACGAAGCGGACGTTATCGACGCGGTCGCAAGCCTGGTTGTAAAGTGCTTGGTATCCACGGCCGTCATTAACGAATTTACCTACTATCGGCTGCTCGACACCACGCGGGCCTATGCCGCCGCCAAGCTCGCCGAGCGTGGCGGGGCAGATGGCGTCGCCCGGCGCCATGCGATCTTTTTTGCCAAGTTTCTCGAGCACGACGAGATCATCCAGTCGTTGTTTGGCGAACACGATCTATCGGGATACGCTTCGCATATCGGCAACGTGCGGGCGGCGCTCGGATGGGCGCTGTCGGACCACGGCGATGCCGCG
>JBEKWZ010000918.1:0-2520 GCA_049512555.1 Candidatus Sulfotelmatobacter sp.
AGTTTGCTTCGTGAGGAACGCGAGGAGGTTTTGGAGGCCTCCTTTTGGGAGGCCCTTCATGCCGGGTACGTCGTTCGCCTGGGGGACGGCTACAAGTTCCTCCATGACCGTGTCCAGGAGGCCGGCTATTCGAACTCCTCTCTCGCAAAAAGCAGCGGGATTTTCCGGCGTAGCCGGATAGCCTGTAAACCCGGCTTCAGCTACGGTTCTGAATTAGTCCTCGTTTGGTGGCAATGGCGATCGCCTCCGTGCGGCCCATTGCGTCTAGCTTTGTCAGAACGGCCTTTACGTGGCTCTTCACGGTATTTTCGCTGATATAGAGAGCCTGACCTATCTCCTTATTGCTTCGGCCATTCGCCATGTGGTGAAGGACTTCGTGCTCACGCTCCGAGAGTTCCGGGTGAGTCAGCGATTCAGCGAGCTTCGAGGCGATGGCTGCCGGGACCAACGACTCTCCAGCGGCCACTCTGCGTACCGATTCACGGATCTCCTGAGGAGGTGTCCCTTTGACAGTTTGCAGGCGGTGTTGAGACTGTTTTCACGAGCTTTGGAATATCGGTGCTTTAGTTCTTCAAGGGTTCCATCCACATCCCTAACGCCGCCCGTACGTCGAACATGGCGCACGTCTTGGGCATTGCACCAACCAAGCCAAACAAAAAAGATAAATCGATTCGCCCAAATTTATTCACTAAAGAAGTCTTCCCTATAGAAATCACTTTGCCAATAAGAAGTATTTGCGTGATGATTCTGTTTGTGAGCACTATTCTATAATATGGCCGTAACATTGATTACGCTGTCACAATACGTCATTGAGGCTTTGCGGAAGGATCAAGACTTTATCCTTTATCGCGGGCAGAGTAAGCTCGATCTATCCCGGATTCTCGTGCTGGCGCCCGCCGCGGAACGTCCCGGACCGGAAAGCCTTAGACAGCTGGCGCACGAGTACTCTCTGAGAGAGGAGCTGGATCCGGCCTGGGCGGCCCGACCGATTGCACTTACTCAACACTGGAGCCGGACCGTACTCGTGCTTGAAGATCCAGGCGGTACGCCCCTCGATCAACTGCTCCTCGGCCCATTCGATTTCGCCTCTGCGCTACGTTTGGCTATCAGCCTTGCAACGGCGATCGGCCACCTCCATCAGCGCGGCATTATCCACAGGGACATCAAGCCGGCAAACGTTCTGCTGGACTCCGCGACCGGTCAGCTCTGGCTCATGGGCTTTGGTATTGCGTCGCGGCTTCCCAGGGAGCGCCAGTCTCCCGAGCCTCCGGAGTTTATCGCCGGAACACTCCCCTACATGGCACCCGAACAGACCGGTCGAATGAATCGTTCCATCGATTCCCGGAGCGATCTCTATTCACTGGGCGTTACCCTGTACGAGATATTCACCCGAACTCTACCCTTTAGCGCCTCCGACCCCATGGGGTGGGTTCACTGCCACATCGCAAAACAGCCGCTGCCGCCCGCGCAGCGCGCCAAAGACATTCCTGGAACCGTTTCAGCCATCGTTTTAAAGCTCCTCGCCAAGGCCGCCGAGGAACGCTATCAGACCGCAGCCGGTTTGGAGGCCGACCTCAGGCGCTGCCTGGCTCAATGGGAGTCTCTCAAACGCATTGAGATGTTTACCCTCGGCGCGCACGACGCCTCCGGCAGGCTCCTGATCCCGGAGAAACTCTACGGCCGTGACCGGGAAAACCAGATCCTTTTGGATGCCTTCAATCAGGTTGTGGCCACGGGCAAACCGATTCTGGTCCTGGTGTCCGGCTATTCCGGAATCGGCAAATCCTCGGTGGTCAATGAGCTCCATAAAGCGATCGTGCTGCCGCGCGGTATCTTTATTTCAGGGAAATTCGACCAGTATAAGCGCAACATCCCATATGCCACGCTTGCTCAGGCGTTCCAGAGCCTCGTACGCCAGATCCTGGCTAAGAGCGATGCGGAGGTAAGCCAGTGGCGGGAGGCGCTGCAGGAAGCGCTGGGCTCAAACGGCCAACTCATCGTTAACCTCATCCCCGAACTCGAGTTAGTCATCGGCAAACAGCCACCGGTTTCGGAAATCTCGCACATGGAGGAGGAAACCCGTTTTCACACGGTCTTCCGGTCATTCCTGGGCGCCTTTGCCCGGAAGGATCATCCCCTTACCCTGTTTCTCGATGACCTCCAATGGCTTGACAGCGCTACACTCAAACTCTTGGAAGACTTCATGACCCAGCCCGATGTTCACCACCTGCTGCTGATCGGGGCGTTTCGAGATAACGAGGTCGGTCCGGCTCATCCCCTGGTGCGGACGCTGGAGGCAATTCGCCAGGCCAAGACGATTGTGCGCAACGTCGTTCTCCCACCGCTCTCGCTCCGTGACGTGATCGAGCTGGTGGCCGATACGCTCCGTTGCGGGCAGGGAGCAGCCGAACCCCTTGCACGGCTCGTGCACGAGAAAACGCTTGGGAACCCGTTTTTTGCAATCCAGTTCCTGACGGCCCTTCGCGAGGAGAATCTCCTTGAGTTTGTCGCGCGCGACGG
>JBEKWZ010000919.1:0-2520 GCA_049512555.1 Candidatus Sulfotelmatobacter sp.
CCGCTGCTGACGATCGACAGCATTTTGTTCTTCACGCGGGCCAGTTGGTCAGGAGTAAGTACCCGAAGGTCGCCCCTCACCAGGGCTTGGCCCGGGATGATGTTCGTCTTGCTCGCAACCGAAGCATCCCCGCTGGGCTCCGCTTTGATATTCGAGCCTCCCAGCAGTAGGCTGGCGCTGTACGTCATGTTTGGTTCACGCAGCGTGTCGTGAAAGAGATTGAGGATGCGGCTGACCTCGAATATTGCGCCATCACCCATCGAGGCGGAAAAGATGCCGCCGGAGTGACCCGTCTTCGCGTGAACGCGCAGTTCCCATGATGTACCGCCGCGCCGGGCCGTACTGGCGTAGTCCTTGCCTTGTTCGCTTATGCCGGCCTCGTACGAGAGCACCGCATCGCCATTCTTGCCCGCTTCAATCAACTCCTTGCGCGAGATCTCAATCGGCTCACCGGGGGCTTCCTCGTCGCCCGTGATGAACACTGTAATTCTGGCTCCGTCGAGTGCTCCGGCGCTCCTGAGCGCCTTGAGGGCAGAGAGAATCACGACGATTCCGCCCTTCATGTCCGATGTACCAGGACCGGTTGCGATGTCCCCGTTGCGGACAAATTTCTGGAATGGGCTGGAGGGCTCGAAGACCGTATCCATATGCCCAATGAGCAGCACTCGCTTGCCGCGGGTGCCTGGCCGTTCCGCGACCAGGGAAGGCGCGCGCTGCACCGCTTCCATCGGCACCCAGTGGGTCGTAAAGCCAAGGGCCTGGAACTCGCCTTCCAATACCTTGCCGACTTCAACGACACCAGCAGGATTAAAGGTCCCTGAATTGATGTTTACGATTTTCTCCAGCAGCGCCACCGCCGCAGGGGCCTCTTCGTCAACGGAGTGAACGACACCTGCTTCTTCCTTGGACAGTTGTTGTCCTAATGATAGAGAGGAGGACAAGAGGACAGCCAGAGTGACAACGGCCAATCGGAACTGGATGCGCATGACGTCATTTTATCCAGGCGTGGCCCCGATTGGGCCATTTTGTGTCTTTCCTAATCATCCTGGATTCAGGTTTTGACCTTCCGAGCCCGGTCGACAATGTGTCCGAAGCCACAGCAAGCTAGAGGTAGCCGCATCCATCATCTCAATTCGGCCAAAAGCGATCACTCCCGGTTGGTCGGCAACCCTTCCCTAATCGGTAAGGTCAGGTTTGCCCGTCATTCAGGAGGAAGCGTAAGGACAAAATCGGATGATTGCTTCCGCGATTGATCCGCACCCTGCTATTCGCTCCGGAGTGACGGCCAGCCCAGTTTGCGGGTGCAGGCGCCGTCACCGTCGCGCACAACACCCAGCCTTGGATGTTCAGGGTGACGAATTCGTCGATCGACTTGTATCTCGATAGTCGGAGGTATCCGGGAGCGCTCGATCCCTACCTGCGAGAAGAACACATCGGGATGGGCTGTGCTCTGGAAAACCTGATGCTGGCAGCCGCGGCGAATGGTTATGTTGCCTCTGCAACGCTGCTTCCGGGAAAACTTGAACAGGCTTCGGCCTATCCCGAACTCGAACTGGTCGCGCAGGTTGGACTTGCCCCCGGCCAGAAACAACCAAGCGAACTTTACAATGCGATTCCTTACCGTCACACGAATCGCAATGCCTATCGCATGGAGGCTCTGCCAGCTGATTTTGTTGAAGGAGTTCCCCAACTTGCGAGCGGCGAAGCGGATGTCAAAGTTTTTGTGTTCACGGCGGACGAATACCGTATGCGCATCGTGGAAATGATCTCCAAAGCCAACGACATCGTGTATGCGGACCCGGAAGTAGAACAAGGGAGCCAACCGTGGGTACGCAGGGAGTGGAGCGATGTCCAGAAATTCCGCGACGGTTTGATCGTGGATGAGTTTGGAGAGCCTCCGCTGACGGCAGCAATCCAGAAATTCATGCCTCCCTTATGGACGAGATTCGCTTTCAGACATAGATTGCTGCGGGTGATGTCCTATACGGACGTGCTGCATGCCACACCGCTTTTTGGAGTGATTGCAGTACGCGACCGCTATGATCGTGAGCAGAGTCTGCGCGCAGGGCGGATATGGCAACGTGCTCATTTGCTGGCGACGGCGCGCCATATTGCCGGAAGGCCGGTAAATGAAGTGGTCGAGTTGGTAGATCATCAGCGGTTTCACAACCAGGAACCGCAAGCAATGGCTGAGATCTCCGAAATGATTGGGGAGAGCGGATGGCAGCCAACCTTCATGTTTCGTCTCGGTTATCCGGTACGCCAAGCCTCCCCAAGTCCAAGACGTCCAGTGAGTGACGTGCTCCTTTGATTGCGGCCTTTCTAGTGAATTCCAGGAGGAGCTCAGAGGCCTCCCGGGCAGTTTGTCGGCTAACCTTCCCTTACCGGATTATGGAAGGGCAGCCCGTCATCCAGACACGGTCCTACCGAATCTGGCGAATCGCCTCTCCAAGCACAGCCCCGGCTATACGGGAAGGCGGCAGCGGTAGGGAAGATCCGACTTAACCGCCAACCCGCGGC
>JBEKWZ010000920.1:0-2514 GCA_049512555.1 Candidatus Sulfotelmatobacter sp.
GACCTTGAGCGCTTCCTCCGTCGACTTCGCCCGATAAACCGCGAGCAACGGGAACAGCTTCTCGACTGACAAAGGATGTTCGCGGCCCACACCTTTTATCGGTGCAATCAGAAGTTTGGTATCCGGCTTCACCGAGAGACCAACGAAGCGGGCAATATCGGTGGCCTTCTGACCGACTGCCATGGGCTGCATGAACCCGGTTTCAGGATCGATCACCGTGCGCTCCAGCAGTTTTGTCTCTTTCTCGTTGCAGATGTGCGCGCCCAGTTCCGCAAATTTCTTCAGTACGGCGTCATAAATCTCGTCATCAATCACCAGCGTTTGCTCTGAGGCGCAAATGGTTCCGTTGTCGAAAGTCTTGGAGACGATGATGTCCACAACCGCCGTGCTCACATTGGCCGTTTGTTCAAGGTAAACCGGCGTGTTGCCCGGTCCGACCCCTAGCGCCGGCTTGCCCGAGCTGTAAGCCGCCTTCACGGCCCCCGGCCCGCCAGTGGCGTCGATCAGTCCCACGTATTTGTGCTTCATCATGTAGGCGTTGTCCTGCAGAGTGTGGGATTCCAGGCAGGTAAAAACCCCCTCGGGAGCGCCGTGCTTGATCGCGGCCTCATACATGATCCGTACCGCTTCAGAGCAGCAGCGCCAGGCCTTGGGGTGCGGACTGAAGATGACCGCGTTCCGCGTCTTGATGGCCATGATGCACTTGAAGAGCACCGTGGAGGTCGGGTTTGTGATGGGGGTGAGCGAAAAAATAACTCCGATCGGCTCCGCCACCTCGACCAGGTTTCGTTCCGGAAACTCACGAATAATGCCGACCGTACGTTTGTCCTTGATGTAGTTGTAGACAAACTCCGTCGCCACCATGTTCTTGAGGAACTTGTCTTCCATGACCCCGAGTTTGGTTTCCTCAACCGCCATCCGGGCCAGATGTTGAGCCTGTTCCAGCCCGGCCAGCACCATCGGCTTCACGATGCGATCGACGTCCTCTTGGGTGAATTGGGAAAAGACGGCAGCCGCAGTCCTGGCTTGATTGATCAATCCTTCCAGGTAGGCAACACGTTCTTCGCTGAGGATTTCCGCGGCAAGCGGGATCTGAACTCGCTCCCGTACTGCTTCGCTCGCAATCATTAGTGCCCCCTGCATCTACCAGAAGGGCTCGTTACAAACCAGAAGCATTTCCCACTCTTAAATGTTCCCGGCTCTTGCGATCGTGAGTCAGACAACCTGATCGCCGGGTGCAACTGTTCCTATTTTCTAAGCGTAGTCAATCGGATTCTTTTCCAGCCAGTGCTCGTCGCGGACCTTGTCAATATTCCGCAAAGCGCCACGAGTGGCGCTTGCAACCAAACGACGATTCTGCCAAACAAGGCCCGCGCCAAAGCCGACGGCACCACCCAACAAACCAAACGTCAACACCCTGCCAATCGACCTTCGCCAGCTTCCCGAACAACTACCCAGAACGCCCATGCCCGCGCCGATAGCCGCGGGCTTCCACGCATTTCGAACTGACTCGCTGAGAAACGGAGTAAGAGGTCTTCCACTAAGAAATGCTTCTCGGCCGGAACGAGCTCCCTCCAGCCCAGAATTCAGAACCTTTCGGCCATATTCAACTTCGGACCTTGACCACGTACGCAAACCCATTATGAGTGCCTCACTACTTGGCCGACTAGAGATACCCGTAGCTACTAGACCATTACCACGGTACTGAGTCCGTAGCGGCTGTCACGGGCTACTGTGAGTGAGGTCACACCTGTAAGGCCGGTTGAATACGAGAGGACGCCGGAGACATGAAGCGCCTTAGGAACCTGCTTGTAATTAGGGGCATGGGGACAGGGGAGGGCAAGGCGGAAAGTTTTCGGAGCCCGGTCGAGAGGATGATAATAGGAGGAGAACGACGCTATGTTGTTCCGGCAGGAAGCGCGCGGCGTGTAGCTTCGAGGGTGTTGACTAGAGACTCCCTGGGGAGATTCTGGATAATCGGCTCGAGCATCCATCCCAGGCCTCGAGGCACGTCACGCGTCAGCGAAATCGCCCGGCACTCCATGAGCACATCGTTTCCTCGCTCCTCGAATCGCCAGTAGGAATAGAGCCGCCATAGAAACCCATGACCCGTGTCCGGAGGTAGCACTCTCTCCTTTGCAGTTCCTTCATTTTCCACTTCAGCGACCCGCGTCGTAAACGAACGGCAGATCCAGCGCGTTCGAGTCAGCGACCCATAGTGCACCTCATGCTCGGTATCGAGGACCACGGTCAGGATCTTTTTCTTAAGCAATCTTAAGTAGATTTGAAAGTCACCGTCGTGATGGCTGATCTGTTTCGAGGCAAGGACCTCGGGTTGGTAGACGTTCTTATAGTTGTCGTAGTTCTGGATCACCGCTAGAACATCTTTCACGGTAGTGCCGACGATGAACCCGGCGGCGACCCAATCGTGGACCAACCCATACGGCACTTTAACTGGCCCCTGCCCTGACCAGAATTGTGCGGCAATCTGTCCTGCGCTGATCTGGTGCGCTA
>JBEKWZ010000921.1:0-2510 GCA_049512555.1 Candidatus Sulfotelmatobacter sp.
GATCCCTTGAACTGCACGGCGGGCGCAGAGATCATCTGCTCGACCTGGCCGCCGCATTCGGGGCACTTCTTAACCATCCTGTCGGAAAACTTCTGGATTTTTTCGAAGCGGTGGCCGCACTTCTTACATTCGTATTCGTAAAGTGGCATGAGTGTGAGACGGTTGAGGAAACAGTCTGCGTCTGCTTGATTCTAGGGGCGGCCGCCGGGTCGCGTCAATTTGGCCGGGCGCGCCGAAAGGTCGTACTGACGGCGCTGCATCCGGCGCACGGATCATTCTTGATGTAACGATAGAACCGCGCCTGCCCGCGATGGACCCAGTAGGGAGCATCGTAGTCGTCGATGCCTGGCCCGGCGGTCATGAAACTGAAGAAGACGTGCTTTGACGGCCGGACGACGATTCCTACATGGCCGTGCCACACGATCAAATCGCCGGGCTGAGGCTGCTCGATCCGCTGGAAACCCTGCAGTCCGTCATAAATATCGTCGGAACTCGCGTAGGCGTAGGGAAATCCGGCGCGTTCGTAGATGGCGTGCACCAGGTGAGAGCAATCGTGTCCAGCATATCGGCGCACTTTCGGGTCAAGCGCGGCCGAGATCACGCCCAGACCGTCGTCAGGAGTCAGGGTGCGAGCCGCTTTTCGCCCGTGGCTTTCAGGCGCACTCTGCTGAGTGGTGCTGGAAGCCGCAGGCAGGCGAGTTGCCTGCTGCGCCGAGCAGACACATAGCGCAAGCCCGGAGAGCAGGGCCGCGATCGCCGCTTTTGCCGGAGTCCGCATGGTCCTCAGTGTGATGCAGAAATTGACTTCCGGGGAGGTTACGGATGTGCAGGGACTGGCTCGCGCGAAGCCGAGCGCGGCCTGGAGTGTCATCCCACGAGGCGCTTCGGCGCGGAGAGGGTTGCAACGATGCCGGTCCAATCGCGCCGTCGGCCAGATCTTGTTGCCAATCGAGGCGCCAGCGGTGAAAATTGCCTGGCCAGACATGTTAGCCTCCCTAAACCATTTCGCTTTGTACGTCGCCAACAACAACGACTTCATTCCCGCCTTCCCAGTCGGAATTGTTGCCTGCATCGTCTGCTACATGCGGAAGAGGAGCGAATTCGGCGGGTGGCTGCTCTTCTTCTATTGGCAGCTCTTCTCCGGCGCGGTGCTGACCGTTTTTCTCTTTTCTAAGAATTTCCAGGCTTACGTGCCGGAAAATTTCGCCACCCATGCTTCTGGACATCACTGGTTCATGATCACGTCTGTTTCGACCATCGTAATTCTGACGCTTCAAGTGACCGTGGGGACCATGTTGATCGTCGTCCGAAGCTGGGACATGCTGCAATTCCTGCGAATCTTGTTGGCAGCTCAGACCGTGGCGATGATAGGGGCTGTCATTGTCGACGCCAACTACTTTCCCAACTATGTTGCTTACAGGGTGGGAGGCTTAATCTCAGAGTGCGTATGGATGGCGTACTTCTTCATGTCTGATCGCGTGCGGCACGTGTTCAAGTGCCATGACTGGGAAACGGCGGTAGAAACCATTTATCCGGTCCCGAACGAACTCAGTATTTACTAGGCACGTATTCCTCCTCCGCGTCGCGCAGAGGCTGCATTCGTTCTTTCCACAACTGTTCCTGAGTGGCTGCGCTAGAAAGTTCGATATCAGCGGCAACTTGAATCTCCTGTTTGAGCAGATCGTTTCTTCTTAGATCAGTCTTAACCCAGCTCAGCGTATTCAAGGTGGTGAAGTGTTGCGCTGGAAACCTCTTGTCGTAAATCGGCAGCTCAATCTCTAGCCGATGCAAAACTACATCGAATCTTTCCACCGCGGGGCCGATCTCTTTGTAAATCGCGATTTGGGAAGGAATCGAGCCCTCCATCGAAGCACGTACCTGCGCAATGCCCTTACCCAGTTTCCGTCTCTCCGCTGAATCGGCTAGCAATTGGCCGGCTTCTTTTCCCATCGCGCCAATTGCCTCTCCCACGACTGCGGAAAGACCCACGAACAGAAGCAGAAATATAATGCTAAGCACCAATACTCGCCGCTGAACGGCAACATTCTGATCCCGGCTCTCGATTTTGTTCCATACCGAGGGCATAGGGATCATGAACCCCGCAGCCAGCACGGCGGCGATTATGGCGACGGGAAATATGTGCAGGTAACCGTGCGCCACATCATCGGCGGTATGGAATGTCAAGATCGCTAGACAAAGGGCAAGGCCCAGCACCAGACCGACGAATATTGCATACGGCGGCGTTGGCGAGCAGGGTACCGGCTGGCCGGTTTCACTCTTATCAAGAACGCTTTCTGTCTGCACAGGCGTGACCTGTGTCGCTGATGTCGTTGCGACAGCGGCGCCACAATTCGAGCAGATTTCCGCATCGGCAGCCAGATCTGAAAAACAGTTGAGACATCGCATCGTCATATTTCCTTGACGCACGCTGTCGTGCACCAACAGCAAGATCTCACAGCATTTATGACGGGCTATTCTTACGTGATTCGTGCACGGTTCACAACGCCTTT
>JBEKWZ010000922.1:0-2509 GCA_049512555.1 Candidatus Sulfotelmatobacter sp.
GCCGTTTCGGTTCACCAGAGATTCGCCTTCATAGTTGTAGCCGTTTTCCGGTAAGCCGTGGCTGACCCAGCCGGCGCCGACGTCATACGCGCCGTAGAGCGTGATGCCGTGCCAGGTCAGCGTGCAATCGGTGGTGGCGAACTCGTGGCCGCTCGCGCAGGGGTCGGGGGCCGCCTGAGCAGGGGGCGCCTGAGCAAAGCTCAAGGATGATGAAAGCAAGAAACCAATCGTTGCGATAAACAGGTAAACCTTGCGCATTTCGACCTCGAAACATCAATCGGTTGGGTCAGAACGCGCAAGTGTACATTAGATACGATTTTATTGTCCAGAACTGTACTATTTAGTCCGTTTTTAGATGAGGGTCGTCGGCTATACTCATGCGGATGCGACTGAGTTGACCGAGAACTTCGTTGTCGCTACGATTGCGTCCCGATGCAGAAGAATCGTAAATCCGAACGGAATATTGAAGGACTGCTGAAGCTTCGAGATGCAGCCTTGCAGCTGGGAATCAGCTTTCCAACGATTAAGCAGTGGATTTACAAGAAGAAAATTCGCAGCATCCAAACGGCTGGTGGACATCACCGCATCCCACAGAGTGAACTGGACAGATTGCTTTTCCGAACGCGAGGCAGAACGGAGAAGGAACGCGAGCAGGTAATCCGTCGTGTCAGCGGACGCAATCAGCTAGTGGGTCGGATCGATGCTGTTCGAATTAGCGGTCTGATGGCGGAAGTGAGGATTTCAATCGGCGACCAGCAAATCACGTCGATTATTACCGCGCGTTCCGCACGAGAAATGCAGCTAAAGCCAGGACAGACTGCTGCTGCCCTCATAAAAGCCACGGAAGTGATGATTCTGCGCGTTTGACGTGACCGGTTTTTCGATTGCCAGTTCCGCAACAAAGTCCATCTTTTGTCACTTACTCCCGTTCATCCTCAGTTCCAATGGTCAGCCTGCCCCAACTCTTTCTTTCAGGGCTTGCCCACACCGCGCCAGTATGCGCGCTTCCCTTTTTACAACATGATGAATAACGAAGACTTATACGCCAGTCTGAATCTGCGGCCGGTGGCAAAGCTTGGTCTGCGCAGCGAAGTGCACACTCTTCGGCTCGCGAACGCCGCCGATTTCTGGTTCTCAGGCGGGGGCGCGTTTCAGCCCAAGACCTTTGGATATACGGGCCGACCCAGCAACACGAACCGGGGCTTGGCCAACGTGTGGGACATCAGCGCTGACTACCAGATTACGCGCTCCTTCAGCACCACTCTGTATTACGGCCATGCCTGGGGCAAGGGTGTGATTTCATCGATCTATCCGCAAGATGCGAATGGGCAGCTCATCTTCCTCGAAACCAATTTTCACTTTTGAAATGCATGAGAATGCAGGCGCTCGCCGACTCACTTGCCCGTCAGCCTGCCCGCAACCCCTAACACCTTTGTACCCTCTTCCCGCAACTCTACAAGGCCATTCTTTGCTACATTATTTACAGGCACTTTGGGAAAGGAGAAGACTGGTGTCAAAGCGACCTCGAATTGCCGGTACGTACGCATTCAAGTGCGCTCTCTTCTTCTTGGCCTCTGCCGTATTCACTTGGGGATTGCAGGCAAAACTCTCCCTTTACAAGCCCCCGCAATCTCCATCTACCGTCACAGTTGCCAAACTTTTGACGGAGAAGCGTTCCGCCCAGACGGTGGCTTTGCTTGAAAAGGCCCTCAAACCAGGTACGGCTCGGGAGATGTTGAACCTGATTTCGTTATTGGTTTTGGCCCAAGCGATTTTGTTTCTTACATTCAAGTTTTACCAAGTTGAAATGAACTTCTGCAGGTCTCGCAGATGGAACTTCCACGATCCGCACCTCACGCAGCGCCCTCCTCCAGCCTTCTTTTAGTCCCTCCACGGCGATATATTTCACGGCAGACCAGGCCTATTCGAACATCGAATAGGACCGTTGAGTGATCGCCAGTCCCTTTAGTGAAGATGTACTGTCGTCGATTCCAATCCCGAACTTGCGGGATTGAAAGTAAGGTGGCTCCATGCATCGTAAGCGAATCCTTTGGATTGCGGGGGTTCTCTGCCTTTTGTTGGCAGCTCTCTTCCTGATCGTTCGAAATCACTATGCCAAAGCCCCTGCCGAGCAGCCGAGGGCGGCGGCAGTCGTCGCGGTCACGCGTGGCAATCTGGCCAGCTCCCTCACCGTTGCCGGTCAATTCCAGCCTTATCAACAGGTGGATCTTCACGCCAAAGTCTCGGGATATATTCGCTGGATCAAAGTCGATATCGGCGACCGCGTTCGTCAAGGCCAAGTCCTGGCTCTGCTCGAAGTTCCGGAGTTGCAGAATCAAGTAGAGGGCGCTCAGGCCCAAGTCCGCCACAGCCAATCGGGTATCACTCGCGCACAAAGCGAGGTTGTCAGCGCGGAGTCGACGTACTCTGCGGTGCACGCCGAGTATACGCGTCTGGAAGAAGCTTCCAAAGAAAGGCCGGGGCTGATAGCGGAGCAGGAGTTGGATGA
>JBEKWZ010000923.1:0-2506 GCA_049512555.1 Candidatus Sulfotelmatobacter sp.
GATGTTGTCGATCGGCGGATGCACGAAAACCCAGGTGGGGACGCTAGTGGCGCCGAGCGCCGATGCGGTCACCAGGACCAGGCCGGTTGCCCCACCCGTGCAGGTGGTGAAAGCAATGTCGAAGTGGCCGGCACAGGCCACACCATTGGGGGCGAGGGTCAAGATCGATGTGTCGCTCGACGCATAGGTGACAGGAACGTTGAGCGTGGTGTTCGTGCCCGTCTGCACGGATGCCGTAAACACTTGGGTACCACCTACTGCGAGCGAGAGGTTGTTTACCGGGTTGAGATTAACCCTGGTGGGAAAGAGCGCAGTGTTAGACTTGCTGGCCTTTCCACATCCGCTGACGCTCCATAAACAAAGGATTGCGACCATCAACCGCCAAGCGTTCGAATGCGACCTACCCATGCACCCCTCTTCCTCTTTGAGCGTTGTCCCGGCCCGCGCCCCCGTGGCGCGAGACGAATCGTCGAATGAATTGGAAAACTTGTAGTGTAGAGGCTGGAGACGGAATCGGCAAGTCGAGGCGTTCAGAAGGCGTGAGCGCGCGTCCTTCGCGCGCGGGAGCCTCCTGCCGAGATCCTGAGCGTTCTTTGCGAAGGATCTCTCGCGGGAATGCACCCTGCTCTACTCACGAAACCCCGTCACCCAACCATGGCTCGCCTTGCGTTCCAGTTTCCGTCATAGTGGGATGCAAAAACACGGGTTGACGATGTTTGCAACAAATTGCTATAGTAGTTTGGTTCCGCGAGTACATCCAGGCTTGCTGTGTGCTGTGAGTTTTGCTGTGCGGCGGTGTGCACAGAAGACTTGCAGTGGAGCTATAGACGAAGAGAAATACGTTTCCGGATGAAGTTTGTAGCTTCGGAAACTTTCCTCGCTGAAACGTTCCTGCGGTGCCTTCCGCCCTTTTGTGGAAGGATATGCAGGGCAAGGCTGACGAAACGGAGTGCCCCCGGGGTTTGGCCGGGCGCCACCGTCGGCAGCGAAAGTCTAAGGGAATCCAGAATCTCTCTGGCGCGAGTTTGCCAAAGCGAACCTGCGCGGTGAGAAGTAATGGTTGGCTTGAAAAACATGAGCCGGCCATGCCCACGGATGCGCGTCTCACAGGATTCGGATTTGAGCGGTACTGCGCGAGCAGGCAGGATCTTGAAATAGGATGCCGCGCGGCTAAGGAGTGACGCACTTTGCCTACGTTTAACCAGTTGGTAGCTCAGGGCCGCAAGCGGCCCCGTTACAAGACGGCCAGCCCGGCGTTGCAGGGATGTCCGCAGAAGCGCGGCGTTTGCACCCGCGTGTACACGCAGACGCCCAAGAAGCCGAACTCGGCTTTGCGCAAAGTGGCGCGCGTGCGGTTGACCAACGGAATTGAAGTCACGACTTATATTCCCGGTGTCGGCCACAACCTGCAGGAGCACTCGATTGTGCTGATCCGCGGGGGCCGCGTAAAGGACCTGCCGGGCGTGCGCTATCACGTGATTCGCGGCACGCTGGACGCGGTGGGCGTCGCCGGCCGCATGCAGGGACGTTCGAAGTACGGCGCCAAGCGCCCGAAGAAGGGTTAAGAAAGTTTCGAGCTTCCAGTTTCAGGTTTCCAGTCTGACGTTTTTGGTTTTGAAACTGGAAACAAGAAACTGGAAACTGCAGTTGAGGAGCTAAAGCTGAATGCCTCGTAAAGGACATATCGCCAAGCGGACCGTCCCGGCCGATGCCGTGTATCAATCGGATCTGGTGACAAAGTTTATTAACTCGATGATGTGGCAGGGCAAGCGCTCCACCGCCGAAGGCATCTTTTATGAGGCCTTGGCCAAGGTGCAGGAAAAAGGCGGCGACGAAGCGTTGAAGCTCTTCAAGAAGGCCGTCGAAAACGCCAAGCCGCTGCTCGAGGTCAAGACCCGCCGCGTCGGTGGCGCGAACTATCAGGTGCCGGTCGAAGTGAATGCGGATCGCCGGACCTCGCTCGGGATTCGCTGGCTGATTACTTACGCGCGCGCCCGCGGCGAAAAAGGAATGGTTGAGAAGTTGACCAATGAGTTGCTGGACGCCGCCGCTGGTAAGGGCGCGGCCATCAAGAAGAAAGAAGATGTACACCGCATGGCGGAAGCCAACAAGGCCTTCGCGCATTACCGGTGGTAAGAAGTTGCATAGGTCCTTCGCCGCAAAGAACGCGGCTCAGGATGACAAAGAGTTCTTGCTGAGAGCTGAAGGCTGAGAGCTGACAGCTGATTTTCGAGAGCCCCAGAAAGAGTTAGAGAGCCGTGCCCAGAACAGTCCCATTAGAACGCTGCAGAAACATCGGCATCATGGCCCACATCGATGCCGGCAAGACCACTACGACGGAGCGCATCCTGTTTTATACCGGGAAGACGCACCGCATCGGAGAGGTGCACGAAGGCACGGCCACCATGGACTGGATGGAGCAGGAGCAGGAGCGCGGCATCACGATTACGTCGGCCGCGACCACCTGCACCTGGCGCGACATTCGCATCAATATTATTGATACCCC
>JBEKWZ010000924.1:0-2503 GCA_049512555.1 Candidatus Sulfotelmatobacter sp.
AGTTGATGAAAAGCATGATCGAAGCGGGCGCGGCCTGCGTTCACTTCGAAGATCAGCTTTCGTCCGCGAAGAAGTGTGGACATCTCGGAGGCAAAGTTCTGGTTTCGACCACTGAGGCCATTCAGAAACTGGTGGCGGCGCGACTCGCATCCGACGTGATGGGCGTGCCCACGCTGATCATGGCCCGCACCGACGCCGATAGCGCTCACCTGCTGACCAGCGACATCGACGCGCGCGACCGCGCGTTTTGTACCGGCGAGCGCACGCCGGAAGGTTTCTTCTGCATCCGCGGCGGAATCGACTCGGCCATCGCCCGCGGGCTGGCTTATGCTCCTTTCGCCGACCTGATCTGGTGCGAAACTTCGCACCCGGATCTGGAAGAGGCGCGCCGTTTTGCCGACGCGATCCACGCCCAGTATCCCGAAAAGGTGCTGGCCTACAACTGCTCGCCCAGCTTCAACTGGCGCAAGAATCTCGATGAAGCCACCATCGCGCGCTTCCAGCCCGAACTCGCGCGCATGGGATACAAGTTCCAGTTCGTGACCCTGGCGGGTTTCCATGCCCTGAACCTCAGCATGTTCGAACTGGCACGCGGATACAAACTCGCAGGCATGACCGCCTATTCCCGCCTGCAGGAAAAAGAGTTCAGCCGCGAAACCCAGTACGGGTACCAAGCCGTCAAACATCAGCGCTTTGTTGGGACGGGATACTTCGATCAGGTGCAGCAGGTAATCAGCGGAGGGTTGGCGTCAACCATGGCGCTGGCCGGGTCCACTGAAGCCGAGCAGTTCACGGAAAAGAAGTCGCTGACCAGGCCGGAGCGTGGTCCCGATGCCGCCTGTCAGCCCATTCTCGGCGACTGTCCGCACACCCCGGTCAAAATCGAGTTGGGTCCGGAAGAGATGCTGTTCCCGTCCGGCGACTAAGCGACCGCCATCACAACGGCGGACGGACGCCCGCAACCGCCTGCGTACCCGCCCTTCGCAAACGGAGCGAAGGGCGGGGCACCCCCTCGCGCCAGTGACAGGGCTCCACACACGGCCTTGTAGAGTCGATGCTGGGGTTCCCCAAGTTTGTCCCAAGCAAAAGGCTTTTCGGATCACTCCACGGTTCCCAGCCCTCTGGCAGCCTATCGAAGGCCAGTGTGTCGCGCTGGGCGTACCGATTGCCTTCCAGTACTGCCACTGACGTCGACATTCAACCACATCGATCAATGACCCGGATCACAGAGCTTTGGCCCGCAAACAGTCATAATGAATGCCGAAATCCCCCGGAGCGGGGAAAACCGGGGAATTCACTTGTGAGATCCCGATGCTTTGCCCAACCGCCAGGGGCGCTGCGCGGAAAACGAAAGGCCAAACCTCATGTCACCCCAGAGCAGTTCGAACAGTTGCTTGAGTTGATCCAAGAGCCTTACGCCAGCATGGCCTTCGTGGCCGTTTGGACCGGACTCCGCGCCAGTGAACTGATCGGCCTGAAATGCGAAGATGCAGGAGCAGACTCGCTGACGATAAATGAGCGTTCCTTCCTTGCATCGTTGCCAAAGCCTTGCTGTGCTCTCTCGATCGTCGATGCTGTATCGAAGACCGTAAGGGGGCGCAGTTTGTATCTCAAGAGTTCGTCATATCAAAAAGACTCTCGAATCCGCGGCGTCCCCCTGCCGAGTATTATCTTGAACCCACTGCCATAGCCAGTTGTAGTTGAGCGTTGCGGTTTTCGAGCATGCTAACCATTCCCGGCACAACCTTAAACGCTTCCTTGTACACTTCGCCGAAAAACGGGACGTACCCTAGTACCTCGGGCAATAACGCGATGGTAGCTGCTGCCCCAGGACCTAGAGCGCCTTGCATACTCTGATATCGGTCCTGAATTTCTCCTACCGTTTCTGCCGTTTCGACTATCGAAAACCCCTTGCTCAGTGCATCAGTCAGCTTCTCGACGCCTTTGTTGCACTTCTCGACAGTCTCCAACAGTTTTGAAAGCCTGGGCATTTCTGTTCGACAAGCCTCAATCAGCGAATCACTTACATCCACCACCTTCGTAGTCCACCAGACAAATCGTTCCGCCTTTTCGTGGGCTTCTCTTATGGTTTTCATTGCCTCCTCAGCTTTTCGGGCCTGTTCTTTTGTTGGTTTGGTTCTGCACGCGTATTCTGCGATTTCCGCAAGGTTCTTGAGTTGTTCCCAGAGGGTTTTGTGACCCTCCTCACCCTCCTCCAGCTTCGCGTCAAAAGCTTTGAAAAAACTTGCAGCAGCCTTAGGAAGGTTATTCACACAAGCTTTGGGATCGACATCGGTTCCCGCCCAGTATGGATAGTCTTTGGAAAGGTAACTGCCGACGTAGGGACAGGTCCAAGTGGAGTATTTTGCAACGCATTCGAATGCCTGGTTCAGACTGGTCGGTTCCATGGGCGGGAAATCCCATCCTCCACTGTCGGCACACTCTCTGAGTTGTTTCAGCATGGCGTCGCGACGCCCGGCGTCCGGGTGCGTTTTAATGTTGG
>JBEKWZ010000925.1:0-2500 GCA_049512555.1 Candidatus Sulfotelmatobacter sp.
GCTGGGAAAAAATTTCAGCAGCCGTCCGCCACTACGATCTGCGCCTGATTCTTTCCGGTGTGCGCAAGGAACTCGACAGCGGAACCGCCGCGCTGGTCGCCATTATGCGCAACGTCCTGTTGCAGCAGCGGGTACGCAGCGAGCACCTGCAGACTGCCCTGGAGTCGCTGTCTCCCCTGGCCATTCTCGAGCGCGGCTACGCCCTGGTGTTTGACTCCGAAGGCAAGCTCCTGAAAGATGTGCGCAACGTCGAGGTCGGCGACAACATTTCCGCGCGTCTGGCGCACGGCGAAATTCGCGCGTCCGTGACCAAGAAAGAAGGTTGAGCAAGCCGCTGTAGTGACGGTGCCCGTGTGGGGACGGGCGCCTTCGCCCGTCCCGCCGAGCGCAGCGAGGCGCGCCGCCACCAAAACTCCCAGCGGGCCGTCGCCGTTAATCGGTCCGTCAGCCATCAGGGCGCCTGGCCGCCAATCCGCTGCATTACAATGGGTTTTCGGATTCAGATTTCACCAGGAGCGCGCGATCGATTGATGCCAGTCATCACATCATGGACACAGGGCGCGTGGATCGCGCTCGATATTCTCCTCGTCGCTCTGATCTTCTATCAGGTGCTGGTGATGATCCGCGGTACGCGCGCCGCTCCCATGCTCGTGGGGCTGTTTGTCGTCGCCATAATTTTCTATTTCGCGCGCATCGGCGAACTCACCACGCTGAACTGGGTGGTCAGTCGCGTTCTGCCCTACCTTGTGTTTGCGCTCATCGTGGTTTTTCAATCGGAGATCAGGCACGTGCTCGCCAACCTCGGTCGCCGTCTGACTTTTCTGGGTGGCTCTTCCGCTGACAGCGATTCTTACGACGACATCGTACTGGCCGCGAATCTTTTCTCCCAGCATCAGACCGGTGCCCTGATCGTCATAGAACGCGAAATCGGATTGCGCACCCACATCGAAAGCGGCGTGCCCCTTGACGCCCGCCTCTCCTACGATCTGCTGGCCACGATTTTCCGTCCCAGCGCCCCATTGCACGACGGAGCCGTCATCGTTCAAAAAGACCGAATCGCCGCCGCCGCCTGCTTTTTGCCGCTTTCCATGAATCCTCTGCTCTCTACTCAACTCGGCACCCGACATCGAGCCGGCATCGGCATCACCGAAGAGACTGACGCCATCGCCGTCATTTGTTCCGAAGAAACCGGAGCGATCAGCCTCGCCATCGGCGGCAAAATCGAACGCGACCTGACGGTCGAACAACTCCGCGAGCGCCTGAGCAGCGAGCTGCGCCGCTACATGGCTCCCGTAACCCTGCCCACCCCAATCGCGCACGACGACGAAACCGGCGTGCTGCTGGACTCTCCCTTGCGCGATCCCGCGCCGGAAAGAAAGTCCGAATCCGACGCGGAATCGGAGCCGCATTCATGATCGCGTTCTTCCAGCGCTACATCCTGCATAACTTCTGGCTCAAAGTGCTGTCCCTCTTGTTGGCCGCGTTTCTCTGGTGGCAAATCTCACCCGACCAGCAGCCTGCGGAAGTTGCGATCCGCGGCCCCATCGTCTTCCAGCACGTTCCGGCGCACCTTGAGATCAGTAACGAGAATATCCCTGACGCGCAGATCCGCGTGCGCGGGCCCGAGCAAATTATTCGACACTTGCAGGCGAACGAGATCCATGCCGAAATCGATCTGACCGACGTGAAACCAGGTGAGCGCACTTACGATCTGACCTCACAGCAAGTGCGCCACCCCCGCGACGTCACCATCGTGCAGGTCGTGCCCAGCCAACTGCAGCTGACCTTTGATACGCGGGTGACTCGTGAAGTCGAGATTCACCCGCGCGTGACGGGCGACTTTGCCGACACCGAATACAAAGCCGAGGCCGATCCGTCTCACATCACCATCACCGGCCCGCGGAATCATGTTGCGAAAATCGATGCGGCGACCACCGACCTGATCGATGCCAAGGGGACGCGCGGCAGAGCCGTCTTCACCACCAACGTTTACGTCGCCGACCCACTAGTGCAAGTCGTGCAGACCACCTCGATTCGTGTGACGGTCGTCGTGCAGAAAGCCGGAACCGCCTCTGCGCATTGAGCAGTCATAACTAATCGTAGAGCCTGAGTGTTGCTCGTGACCCGTGGAAGAGCGCCGCGTAAGCGCCGTGTTGTGGAAGAGCGGCACCTCAGGCCGTGTTGTGGAAGAGCGGCGCTTCAGGCCGTGTTGTGAAAGAGCGGCGCTTCAGCGCCGCGTTAGCGTCCAATCCCCGCCGGGCTTTAGCCCCTGAGGGTCCCTTCTTCTCGCGCGTGCGGCATCTGGAGTGCTTCGATGCAAGCGCTTTCCTCCGCCCTCATTTATCATCTCTAGTTCGCGTCTTCTTCAATTCTTCTTATGAGCCAGCAGCGGCAATTGTTCGGGACCGACGGAATTCGCGGTGTCGCGGGAGAATTTCCCCTCACCAAGCAAAGCACTTATCTCATCGGCCGCGCCCTGGGCCATGACCTCGTTCGTACC
>JBEKWZ010000926.1:0-2500 GCA_049512555.1 Candidatus Sulfotelmatobacter sp.
GACCACCAGAATGCCGCCATCCATCTGCGCCGCGCCCGTGATCATGTTCTTGATGTAGTCGGCGTGGCCCGGGCAATCGACGTGGGCGTAGTGCCGGTTCGCCGTCTCATATTCGACGTGCGCCGTGGCAATGGTTATGCCGCGCGCCTTTTCTTCCGGCGCGTTGTCAATGCTGTCGAAAGACCGGAACATGTTCTTCGGATTGTGCTTCGACAAAACCTTGGTGATCGCCGCTGTCAACGTGGTCTTGCCATGATCGATGTGACCAATCGTCCCTACGTTGCAGTGCGGCTTATTGCGATCAAATTTTTCTTTCGCCATAACTCAGCTCTTAGCTCCTAAGCTTCTAGCTTAAAACCAAACCTTCTTCGTGCCCATCGTCACGCTTCTCGTAGTAGGCGCCGAGAAATTGTTCTTTCTCAATCAGCCTCTTGGAGCGAAGCCAACGTTCAAACTCTTCAAACTCCGCCTGGACCCGGTCCCGAAACCGCTCAAAGTTCCGATGCCACGCCCAACTATCTTTCACTCGATACTGCCGTGCCTCGGGGACCTCACACCATACTTCGGTGAACAGATACCCCTCAGCCCCGAACAGCAACCTTGCCCACGGTCCGCCCGCACTGAAAGCGGCTTCGAACTCTGCCCGCCGGCCGTCCGCAACCCAGAATCTTCGCTCTACTACAAACTTCTGATCCGCCTTCTGATCAGCGAACCGCGGGGCGTGCAGTCACTTCGCCGTCCCTTGCACCTTCGCGATGATTTCCTCCGCGACGGATCGCGGAGCCTCCTCATAACGCGCAAAGTGCATCGAGTATTCCGCGCGGCCCTGCGTCGAAGAACGCATGTGGGTCGCGTAACCAAACATTTCCGCCAACGGCACGATGGCCTTGATCACCTGCGAACCGGCGCGATGCTCCATGCCTTCGATGCGACCGCGGCGCGAACTCAAGTCGCCCATGATCACGCCAGCATAATCTTCCGGCGTCACCACTTCGACCGCCATCACCGGCTCCAGCAGCACTGGAGACGCCTTGCGGGCCGCCTCTTTGAACGCCATCGATCCGGCAATCTTGAACGCCATTTCGTTGGAGTCGACGTCGTGATAGCTGCCGTCATAGAGCGTGGCTTTCACATCGACCATCGGATAGCCCGCGAGAATGCCGCCTTCGAGCGCCTCTCGAATTCCCTGATCGATCGGCTTGATGAATTCTTTCGGCACCGAACCGCCCGTGATGTCATTCACAAACTCATAACCCACGCCTGGCGGTTGCGGATCGAGATAAATTTTTGCGTGCCCGTACTGGCCTTTGCCGCCGGTCTGGCGAATGTATTTGCCTTCCGCTTCCGCGTGCCTGCGAATGGTCTCGCGATACGCCACCTGCGGCTTGCCGACATTGGCTTCAACTTTGTACTCGCGCATCATGCGATCGACGATGATTTCGAGGTGCAGCTCGCCCATGCCACTAATGATGGTCTGTCCGCTGTCGGGATCGGTGTGAACCTTAAAGGTGGGATCTTCCTGGGCCAGGCGGCTGAGCGCCATACCCATTTTTTCCTGGTCGGCCTTGGTCTTGGGTTCGACTGCGACCGAGATGACCGGAACCGCAAACGTGATCGACTCCAGCGCGATGGGATGATCTTCATCGCAAATCGTATCGCCAGTGCCGACGTTCTTCAAACCAACCGCCGCGCAAATATCGCCCGCTAGAATTTCACTGATCTCTTCGCGCTTGTTGGCGTGCATCTTGAGCAAACGCCCGATGCGCTCGGTCTTGGTCGTGCGCACATTCAGCACGGAATCGCCGGTCTTCAACTGTCCAGAATAGACGCGGATAAATGTCAGCTGACCGACGAACGGGTCCGCCATGATCTTGAACGCCAGCGCGGAGAATGGCTGCTTGTCGTCGGCATGGCGGAAAATCTTTTCCCCGTTGTCGGGATTCAGCCCATGGGTTTCTGGCACATCGAGCGGCGACGGCAGGTAATCGACTACTGCGTCGAGCAGCGGTTGCACGCCCTTGTTCTTGAATGCCGTTCCCACTACCACCGGAAATACCTTCAGCGCGATGGTCGACTTGCGCAGCGAGGCGCGCAGCTCGTCGGCCGAAATCTCTTCGCCTTCCAGAAACTTGTGCAAGATTTCGTCGTCGTTCTCGGCAATGGTTTCAACCAGCTGGGCGTGAAAGGCTTCGGCTTTCTTTTTCAGCTCGGCGGGAATTTCTTCGGTGACGTATTCCGCGCCCATGGTGTCGTCTTCCCAGACGATCGACTTCATGTTGATGAGGTCGATGACGCCGCGGAACTTGTCTTCCTGGCCGATGGGAAATTGAATGGCGACGGGCTTGGCGCTGAGGCGCTTGCGGATGGTATCGACGGCATGCTCGAAGTCGGCACCCATCTTATCGATCTTGTTGATGAAACAGATTCTGGGCACGCCGTATTTATCAGCCTGGCGCCAGACTTTTTCCGACTGCGGCTGCACTCCGTGCACCGCGTCAAA
>JBEKWZ010000927.1:0-2588 GCA_049512555.1 Candidatus Sulfotelmatobacter sp.
CCCGGACCAGGGCGCGACCGGAATTGCGGTCACATCGATCAGCTTCAAACCGCCCGATCTGCATTTTGAAGTCGAGCGTATCGGCGGCAGCTACGACGGCAAGATCAACCAGGGCAGTACCGAGATTGTCGGCAACTGGAAACAAGGCAGCACGTCCCTGTCGTTGACTCTGAAGCGCGTCGGCAAGTGATCCTAAGGCTGAAACCAACACCCGGCCCCAAAGGAGCATCTATGAAGTCCACGTTTTGTAGAGTTCTCGCGGCAGTTATCCTCTGCGTTAGTAGTCTCGCGGCGCCGCACACCGCACTCGCGCAGGAGACAGCGGCCTCACTCTCGAAAGAGCAAGTATTGGATCGCTGGGCCGACGCGCTGGGCGGACGTGAGAATCTGCAAAACGTGCGCACGATTCATCTGCACGGAACCATTGAGACGGGCGGCTTGAAGGGAACCTATGAGCGTTGGGCAACTTCGCACGGCGAGTTCCGCATGACGGTCGACCTCTCTGCAGCATTTCATCAGGTGAGCATCTTGGACGGACATGAAGGCTGGCTGCTCGACACCGGCGGAATGGCCCACGAACTCTCTGGCGGCACTCTCCAGAGTGTGGTCAGCGCCGCTTATGAAGCGAGCTATTCCTTCTTTTTTCCAGACCGCATGCCAGGTCGGGTGGATTTCCTGGGTAAAGATGTCAGCCAGAACGCCTATATCTTCCGCCTCGAACCCACCGGCGGTAGCCCGACAACGGTCTATCTCGACCAAAAGACCGCTCTCCCTCAGCGCGAGGAAACTACCGGGCCCATGGGCAACCGCAGCGTCAGCTTTTCAGATTGGCAGAACTTCGCCGGGGTCAAGTTCCCCAGCAAGGTTCACCAATCCAATGGCGATCCGAAATTTGACGTTGTGATCACAACCGAACAGGTGGAGATCAACGCTTCGCTGGATGGCACCTTGTTCAAGAAACCAGCCGACACGGTAGCACAGGTCCATTTCGCGGGCAGCGAGCATGAAGCCGTAATTCCGTCCGAGCTATACGCGCAGTTGATGTTCGTCCCGGTTAACGTAAATAGCAGCGAGACAGCATGGTTCACTCTGGACAGTGGAGCCGAACGGTCTTTTGTCAGCAAGAGCTGGGCCGATAAAATCGGGCTGCCCAGTGGAGGCGCGATAGCGGCGAAAGGAACCGGAGTCGGATCAGCCAACATGGGATTAGCCAAAGACGTGGTCTTGCATCAACAAGTCACGCTTTACGACCCAGCGACTTTTGTTGCCGATGATCGCGCCGCAGCTCTACCTCTGACCTTTATGGGAAATCTGCCGGTCGTACACGCAAAGATTCTACTTTCAGGACGGGCGCCGATCGATGCCGAATGCGCGATTGATTCTGGCGCGCAGGGCTTTCATCTCACTGCGCCGTTCGCGAATGCGAATCACGTCCTCGAATCGTTCCACAAAACGATCTCGGCGTCCTCTCTGGGAGCCGGAGGCCGCGTAACCCGCGAGTTCGCTGGCCGCATTGACGGGCTGCAACTCGGACCATATTTGTTGCGCAAGCCGATCGCCGCATTTTCTCCCGATCTGAAAGAAGGATTGCTCGCCAGCTCTGACATCGGCGCCTTGATCGGCGGCGCCGACCTCATGCGGTTTACAGTAACTCTCGACTATCCGCATCACCGGATACTGCTGGAACCGAACATCTCATTCTCCGATCCCTTCCGCGACAACGAAAGCGGTCTCTCCCTGCTGGCCACGGGCACGGACTTTCACCGGTTCGAAGTCGACGAGGTCGAACCCGGATCGCCTGCGGCGACGGCGCGCCTGCGCAAGGGTGACCTGCTTACGGCGATTGACGGGCGTTCCGCTGATGAGTTCGATATCGATAGGCTCGACAAGATCTTTCAACAAGCTGGTCGCACAATTCTCCTGACCATCAAGCGAAACGGAAGGACTCTCAAACTACACCTCAAGCTGGAAGATCGAATCTAAAGCTCCAAAACGAGGTGCCCGGACTTTCTCACCTTGATTCTCGCCTTCGTTATCGCGGGCGTTGACCAGGCGGGAATTTACCTCGCTAAAGTCTGACGCCCTGGGAACTCCGATGATATTTCTCTGGGCCCGCGCTTACATCGTTTCTGTAGGAGGTACGATGAACACTCAATTTAAAGAACAGCAGTGCAACGTAGTCGGTCTCGCGCTTTCCTGGATAGGCTACGCCGCTGGTCTCGGGTAT
Organism: Candidatus Sulfotelmatobacter sp.; assembly: GCA_049512555.1. GTDB lineage: Bacteria > Acidobacteriota > Terriglobia > Terriglobales > Acidobacteriaceae > Sulfotelmatobacter. The sequence continues at coordinate 2,228 of JBEKWZ010000927.1, forward strand.
TTCAGTTATCGACATGAGTGGGTTGTCGCCCTGCTGTGGATGGCGGGCGTGCCAATCCTGCGTTGGGCGATGTATCAAGTTTTCCCGCACCTTTCTCGGTTCCTCGGTTACGGACGAATTGTCGACAAGTTCGCTCCCATTCCCCCGCAGCATGCCAATCCTCGCGCCGCTCCTGTCACCGTGAATTTCTACACCTTCTTCAGTTGCCCGTTCTGCCCCATCGTTCTCGCTCGCCTGCAGGCCTTGCAAGAGCAGATGGGCTTTATCTTGAAAACGTTCGACGTAACTCTCAAGCCACAGACGCTCATGACGAAAAGGATCAGGTCGGTCCCGGTTGTGGAAGTGGGCGACCGTCGCTTGG